>JBGUNJ010000123.1:0-12266 GCA_045117315.1 Lachnospiraceae bacterium
AACGGCGTTCGCCCCATTCGCGAAGCGAATTCAGCATGGGCGAACGCAAGTTACTATTCACGCCCTCGATAGGGCGTGAATAGTAACCTGTTTTTCTGGCAGAGTCTGTTATTCTGTGTTTTTTCTTGACTTTAAAAAGGGCGGCATTTATAACTTTAATTGCTGTGGTCATGACGACTGCTGCCCATGCATGAAGGATCCGGGTCCCCCGCGTGTCCTGCATGCCTGTCCCACAGCCGTTATAAAGCCAATGGGATTGCGCGGTGAAAAAAAATAATCATTCCAGGTGGAGGTGTTTTTTGGATAAAAAAGCAATTGCGGAAATACGAAAACTGATGACGCTGAAGAACTGCCGGATCGACCGGATCCGGGGCTGTTATGTAGACGAAAACCGGGAAATCGTGACCGAGCTGCACGAGACTTTCCTGGCTCTGGAAGAGTCCACAGTGGAAAAATATTGTGAGATATTCAGGCAGACGCTGGGAGGAAAGCCGGGCAAAAATCTGTTTAACCTGGAGTTTCCGCTTGAGGAGGAAGCATCCGGCGGAAGGCAGGACATGCTGAACAGGCTTCTGCAGTCCGGGCTGGAAGACAATACCCTGGTGCGGGCCTTTTTTGACAAAGTGATCGAGACCGCGGCTTTTCCTGAGAAATATCTGATCCTTCTGGCGCACGGCGTCTATGATATCCCCGGGCGCACTTCGGACGGCATCGATATGGAAGACGCGTCCGATTATGTCTATTCCTTTATCCTGTGCAGCCTCTGCCCTGTGATCCTTTTGAAAGAAGGGCTCTGCTATGACTCTGAGACCAGGAGTTTTCTGGACCGCAGGAACGACTGGGCAGTCCAGCGTCCCGACGCGGGATTTCTGTTCCCCTCCTTCAACGACAGGGGGACAGACCTTCACCAGTCCCTGTTCTTTGCCCGCCGGCCCGATGAGATGCACGAGGAGATTCCGGCAGAGCTTCTGGGCTGCCCCATGCCTCTCCCCGAAGAGGACCAGCGCGGTGTCTTCAAGAACGTGGTCGAAGCCACACTGGGCAGGGACTGTGATTTTGAAAATGTAAAAAATGTCCACGAAGCCATCGGGCAGATCGTGGAGGAGGAAAAAGACAGCGGGGAACCCGCCAGGATCG
This sequence comes from Lachnospiraceae bacterium, assembly GCA_045117315.1. GTDB lineage: Bacteria > Bacillota > Clostridia > Lachnospirales > Lachnospiraceae > CAG-791. The sequence continues at coordinate 1,138 of JBGUNJ010000123.1, forward strand.
AAAAAGTCCAGCTCCGCCGTATCCTCTATGAAAACGGTGCTCCTCAGGAGTCACTCGAGACCTTTGACCAGGCCTTTGACGATGCGGTAGGCGAAGGCGGCTCTCTGATGGCAGAAAACGTCGCGGATATCAAAAAGCTGGAGATCAAGACCCCCAGCCTGCGGATCACCGTCAAGGCCGAGATGGCCGATATGATCCAAACCCGTTTTATCGATGGAATCGAATATCTCACCATCCCCGTCGCGGACGACATAGAGGTCAACGGCATCCGGATCCTGCAGTCCAGGAAGCAGTGACACCTCCGTAAGAAAAAAAATAACGCAGCTGTTCAGTGTGATCCGGCCTTTGATCTGCCGGAGCCGCCTGACAGCTGCGTTTTTCTGTTTTTTGATTTCCTGTTTTTCTATTTTTTCTGTTTTTCTATTTCCCTGCTTTTCTTTTTTCCGCTTTTCTATTTTCCTGTTTTTCTATTATTTCCGCTTTTCTATTTTCCTGTTTTCTAAATATTCCTGTTTTCTGTTATTCCTGTTTTCTGTTATTCCTGATTTCTGTTTCTCCTGTGCAAAGCCGGCAGGAGAAGTATCAGTTATCAGTTATCAGTTATAATCATATCATTTATACATGTATCAGTTATAAATGACGATCGGTGTTCCGGGAACGATGTTGTTGTACAGAGTCTCGGCTACAGATGACGGCAGATTGACACAGCCGTGGGAGCCGTTCCCCTTATACTCCTCGCCGCCGAACACGGTTTTCCACCAGGCGTCGTGAAGTCCCTGTCCCTCATAGAAAGGCATCCAGTACTGGACCTTGGTGGTATATTTCTTCTTGCCCTCGCCGCCCTTGAGTGTCGCGGGACTCTCTTTGAATGCAAGGGGGAAGACGCCGCTGGCGGTTCCCTGATCCAGGGTTACATCGCCTGTCACGACATCGCTCTCGAGGAAGAGGGCGCCGTTCAGGTAGTACCACATGTGCTGGGCGCCGATGCTGACCTCGACATAAGTGCCGTTGAGGTCATCCTGGCCGTTCCTGCTCAGGTAGCAGGGATCTCCCCAGTCATTAGTGGTCAGATAAATGGGTTCTCTCTCCACAGATTCTCCTGAGAGGATATCCTGTGTAAGCTGTGCCGCCTCCGACTCTTCCAGGATCGTGTAGCCATATTCGTTCAGGCCTGCAGGGAAGGTCACTTCCTGGCCCCAGGAGGTGGTAAAAATGCGGTCGCGGTATCTGGTGTTATACTTCTCCGCCAGTTTGCTGACGTATTCCGTCACTTTTTCCTGCCGAATGCTGACTTCATCGCCGTGTATTTTGATCCAGTTCATGAAGTCCTTGAAATCAAGCGTCTCGGTCACGCTGCCGAAGACATAGGTGATGGTCTCGTCCGCATACTCATTGAGCATGCTGCACTTTTTCTGCAGACGCTTGTTGGAAGCAGTCAGTTCCGGCACGATATAGAGAGACGAGGGAATGGTCCGCACGATGCTGTATCCCTCGGTCTTATCTCCCGGCTGGGCCTGAGCCGCGCTGTCCTGCTCTTTCTTTTTTTCATCCTGTGCCGCATCAGCACTCTCCTGCTCTTTCTTGCCTCCTTCAGGAGCGGCCGCTGCGGAAGCCTGCTCCGCCGACGTATCGCCGGATTTAGCAGACGCCTTGCCGTCCGGATCGGTATTGGTTACAAATACCACCTCGATCTCTTTCTTCAGCCATTCACGAAGGTCCTTGTCGTGCAGCTTTGTGCCCTGCACCTCCGGCTGGATCACGCATTTTTCTTCTTTATCGCTGTAGACGATCTTCGCGTTGGTATTCTCCTTGCGCTTAACGGTAAGTGCTTTTTTCGTGACTGCCTTTTTAAACGTATCCTCTGAGAAAGTATAGGGTATATCCAGGGAAAACTCATTGCCGTTGACAAGGCTCTGCATAAGCGTATCCCTGTCCGTCTTCTCCGATTTCATAAACTCTGTGAGAGAAGCTTCAAAGGCCTCTTCATCCATCGTATAGCCCAGTTCGGGCAGAGTCGCCCGGAAGACTTCCTTCCCGTCCTCCATAAGGACCACTTCTCCGGCGGCAACCTCTGAGGCATATCCGGCAGTCACCTGGGCCGGAGTCTGTCCGGAAACATCCTCTCCGTTGACAACTGATCCCTGCAGAAAAGCATTTCCCCTCTGAAGCGAACCGACATAATAGGCACCTGCGCCCGCAAAGGTAGCCAGTGCCGCGATTATAACCAGTATCCCTAAAAAAATTCCTTTTTTCATAAAATACTAATGACCTCTATTCTTAGTAATAGCTTTCTTAACGATAGTTTTCGTAATAACAGTTTTCTCTATAACAGTCTTCTCAATAACAGTTTTGTCAATAACAGTTTTGTCAATAACTGCTTCAAAAAAGCGTAGGGGTTTTAATTTTCAATAAAATATATAGTTCGAAACCCTCCGCAAGTCCCTCGTATTCTGCGAGCGGGTCCCGAGACTGCTGATACAAGTCCTGTGCAATCAGGAATATCACATCATTATATCACGCCTTTTTCTTTTATCCACTAAAATCTCATTTGTTTTCCGGTTTTTCCAAAGAATCTCTTGAAAATCTCTTTATTCTCTTTAAGGATCTCTTTGATTTCTTTAAGGATATCCTTAATCTCTTTAAGGATCTCTTTAATCTCTTTAAGCACATCAGCGAAAAGCGTGAACACATGAAATCGGCACAAAATCGCAATGAAAACACATAAATGCATAAAATATTCCCGCAGAAATCCGGTTTCCGGACGGGAGCATGCCTTTTTCGCTCCCTCTTCGGAAAACCGGGTTTCAGGCCGTTAGATAACAGTCTTGTTTTCTCCGCTGTTTTTGTGCATTTTCACTATCAGATTGCCCTGCCACCCTGCTCACGGCTTTATTTTTAACTGTCTTTTTAGCAAAATTGCATATTTTTTGGTGTTTTTCCCACTTACATGAAATCGATTTCAGTTGTAAAATGCTCGCATCAGAGATGAAACAAAGCGACGTCGGAAATCCTATTTCAAACTTCATCCGGCGGTCCGGAAAATCTCTGATGCGCATATGCGCAGTATCTATTTTTCAGCGTGCGGTTCTGCCGCCTGCTGCATCCCCGGAAGAAAAACCGCACTGCGGTTTGACCGGAGAGTTCCAAGCACCTCATTATGTAGAAAGGAGGTACTGAAATGTTTGATGTTATGAAATATGCAGCCGACCATCAGGTTGAGGTTGACGTCCGTCCCGGTACACTCCCTGTTGTCTGGGAGATTTTTATTAGAGACAGAAGCCTTGATCTTGTAGAGTTCACGCAGATCCTTGACCGTGAACTTGAGCGCCAGCACAATGTTGATCTGTATCTGGAAAAGCGCTGCGACGCAATGATGGCGGAAATCACAGAGGTCAGACGTCTGAACAAAAAAATCGCGTGATATCTGAAAAAAGCGCCTGACATTAAAAAACGTATAACGTTTGAAAAAAGCGCCTGACATCGAAAAAGAAAAGCGCCAGAATTCGTCGGGCAGTATGCGTGAACAGCAAAACTTATTTAAAGACTTACAGACCGCTGCTCCGCAGAAGTGCATATTGCCGCTTCATCGTTTTTTATCAACTGAATACTTTACAATTTTTGATTATATAAATACTTTTATTTATTCTTATATATCTTAATATCGTATATCAAGCCACATTCCATTGTGACGGAGCATCTGTGAAAATATCCGCGAAAGACGGTCCGCCGTGCTTTTCGAACCGGAGATTACAGATCAGAATCTTACAGCGGGGCTGTTCGCGCATAGCGGCAGCCTCTTTTTTTTGCGAAATAACAGGTTTTCCCTGATCCGGGCGCCTGTTAATCAGTGAAAGCGGTCTCCCGACACTGTCTGTTTTAAGTCGGAGGATGGTTCTCCCCTGATTTAAAGTGATTTAAAGCATTTGAAACTGTGAAAAAGAGACAGAAGCACAGCCTTCCACCCTCCGGAATCCGCTTTCTGTCTCTTCTATGGTGTTTTTTATCGGCTTTCGTGACCGGAGGTCTGCGACCGCCTGTTTAGTTGGCAATGGCCTCCTCTGTTTCTTTGTCGAAAATATGGATCTTGTCAATGTCAAAAGAAACAGTTAGTTCGTCTCCGGGGCGAACCCTGGTGTCGGATTCCACACGCGCTGTCACTGCGCTTTTTCCCAATTCGAAATAGAGAAAGACTTCCGCTCCGAGCAGTTCGTACACGTCGCAGGTCACTTTGAAGTCACAGCCCTGATTTCCGGATGCAAAACTCTCTTTCTTTTCGAAAATGTCCTCCGGGCGGATTCCCAGAATGACGCTCCTGCCGTCCCAGTCTCCCTCTATGAGGGGTCTCGCCTTTGCTTCGGGGAGGGGAATGCTCTGTCCCTCAAATTCCAGAAATGCCCTGGCGCCCGAAATGCGCACTGTCGCGTCCAGGAAATTCATCTGCGGAGAGCCCATGAATCCCGCCACAAACAGGTTGCAGGGTTTTTCATACAGATTCTGCGGAGAGTCGATCTGCTGTACGACGCCGTCTTTCATGACGACGATCCGGGTACCCAGTGTCATGGCCTCCGTCTGGTCATGGGTGACATAAATGATCGTGGTGCCCAGTCTCTGGTGGAGTTTGGCGATTTCCGTTCTCATCTGGACACGGAGTTTAGCGTCCAGGTTGGAGAGGGGCTCGTCCATAAGAAATACCTTGGGCTTGCGGACGATCGCCCTGCCCATGGCAACACGCTGCTTCTGGCCGCCTGACAGGGCCTTGGGCTTGCGGTTGAGGAGTTCGGTCAGGTCCAGGATTCTGGCAGCCTCTCTGACTGCCCGGTCGATTTCCTTTCTGGGCACCTTATGAAGCTTCAGGCCGAACGCCATATTGTCATAGACCGTCAGATGGGGGTAGAGAGCATAGTTCTGGAAGACCATGGCGATGTCTCTGTCTTTTGGTTCCACATCGTTCATATACTTGCCGTCGATGCGGAGTTCGCCGGCGGTGATGTCCTCAAGTCCCGCGATCATGCGAAGGGTCGTGGTTTTCCCGCAGCCTGACGGGCCTACGAAAATAATGAATTCCTGATCCTCGATTTCCATATTGAAATCTATGACAGCATGAACCCCGTTCGGATAAACTTTGTTGACGCCTTTGAGCGATATACTTGCCATTCTATTTCCTCCACAAGCAATCCAGACTGCAGGACAAGCAGCAGGCTTTCATCAGGACTGTGATTTTATCTTTTCCTCAATTTTCAAAAAAACCGGGCTGTACATCAGCGCGCACAAAAAACCGGGTCCGGTCAGGCCGAACAGTATTTCCACGGGCAGAAAGGCAGGAATAATCCTTGCCGCCGCCGGAAAAGAGAGTGTGACCAGAGCCATGACCAGAGTCCGGGGCGGAGAAGAAATCGCCAGCCGGGCTGCGTTGCGTATGGTTCCCGCCACCGTATTCTCAAAGCGCGCAAGGAGCGGAAATACATACAAAGAAATGAGTGCGGCAAATATCCCTGCACCCACCAGCATATATCTGATAAAGAGGGGAAATCCCTGGCCGGCGCCGTCGGAGCCCCCTGTCAGGAACAGATCCAGGGCAAGCAGAGCGGCGAACAGAAGGAACAGGCACCAGACAGCTGTCGCCTGACGGAAATTCTGCCTGAAAGAGCGCAGAAAATCCGCAGTTATATAGCCTTCCTCCTGCCTCACGATCTTCAGGAGGACGAAATGCATGGCAGTCAGGGCTGCCCCCGCCGTGATCACCGGAACACAGCACAAAAGGGTGATCAGATTCAGAATCGCCAGGTCCGCTATGATGGCCAGCGTTCCCATCAAAGGGCCTTCCGGATCAAAAATACTCACACTATCTGACCTCTTCTTTCACCTTTTCCGCCGTCTCGTTGATTTCCTTTACAGCGTAATCTGCCGCTGCCTCAGCTGCCTTATCGATGGCTTCATCCACTTTTTTCGAAGCCTCTTCCCTGACTTTTTCCTTCAGCCGGTCGGCTTCATTCACAGCCCTTTCGTAAAGCGGAGCGTCCTCACTCTTTCTGACCTTCGGGCCGCTGTCTTTGCCGGACTGGCCGTCCCCCGGATTTTTCTTTCCGGAGTCTTCTTTTACAGAGTCCTCTTTTGAGGATTCTTCTTTTGCGGATTCTTCTTTTGCGGATTCTTCTCCGGAACCTTCTGCTTCGGCTCCTTTCTTTTCTGAGCCTTCTGTTCCGGATTCATCTGTACCGGATCCCTCTTTTTGGGATTTTTCTTCTGCAGACTTATCTTCTGCGGACTTATCTTTCGGGGATTCTCCTTTTCCGGAATCGTCTTTCCCGGAACCATCTTTTCCGGAACCTTTTTCCCAGGATTCATTTTTCCCGGAATCATTTTTTCCAAAATCGCCCTGATTGGACTGATTGTTTCCGGATGCGCCTTTCTCTGATTGGTCTTTCCCGGAGTCTGTGCCTGATCCGGAAGCCTTTTCAATAAGTTTTCCGGTATTCTCTTTCAGATCTTCGGCCGCTTTGCCGATCTTCTCCCTGTTTTCTTTGCGGCTGATAATAGTCCAGAGTCTTTCCGCCATCTTTTCGGGAGAAAATCCCAGTTCGTCCAGCTTGCTGATGGCCTCTGCCAGCTTTTTCTTCTCGGTATCCGCGTCAAAACGATAATCCTTTATTACCTGCGGCAGCTCGAATTTCTTTTTGGATTTCTTTTCAGATGTCTCCCCGTTGGAATCATAGTGCCCTGTGCCCTGACCGGTTTCCGACGCGTGGACATACAGAGCCGACGCGGGTCTGAAGGCCAGGAAAATGACCAGAAACAGAATCAGCCCGCCATATCTTTTTTTCTTTATCATCTTCAGCATTCCTCTCACCGGTTCCTGTACCATGCAGGCCTGATCCGCCCCCGGTTCCCTTCAGCGGGTTCCGGCTCCTTCCGCGCTCAGCACCTCTGTTCCGGCTGCGTTTCCCTTCAACAGACTCCGGCATGGGATGCAGTATTACTCCATGGGGAAGCAGGATTACTGTCCGGGGCAGTTCATGCCGAATTCTTCACAGAGGGAGGCGAAACGGGCCTGTTCCTTTTCCTTGACAGCCTTGGAGAGGTCATTCATGCAGTGGTGGATCACGTCAGCGTCTTTGAGAGCCTCATCCATAGGGCTGTCCACAATAAGCTTGTCATCATGGTGATAGATTGCGGAGCAGATGGCATCGGTCTCTTCCGCATTGGTAAGACCGAGATCTCCCAGGATCTGTCTTGCCAGATCCGCGCCCTTGTGGGCATGGTCATCATAGGAACCTGTCTTGTATGCATGCAGGTCGTGAAGCATGGCAGCCATAGACAGGAGTTCCGCGTCCAGTCCGCGTTTCTGCGCGATCATGGTTGCCGCCAGCGACACTCCGTAGAGATGTGCAATGGCGCCGGTGCGCTTGTCCGGGTTCTCCATGCGGTTGATCTCCGCATCCACAATCTTCCTGAGTTCTTTCAGCCTTCCCATCATTATACCTCATCCTATTCATTTACTTTGTGAACATTTGGTTTTTTCTGTCTGCGCGGCGAAGCCGGCATGGCCGGTATTCAGAAAAAATATTCTACGTAAACAGCCTGCATGTGCCGCAATTCAAAAAAGATTGTCTGCAAATGGCCTGCATGTGCCGCAATTCAAAAAAGGATTCTCTGTAAATGGCCTGTATGAGCAGCAATTCAAAAAAAGATTGTCTGCAAATGGCCTGTATGTTGCGCAATTCAAAAAATGATTGTCTGTAAATGGCCTGTATGAGCGGCAATTCAGTAAAAAGTGAAATAAACGAAGACTCCACCGCCGCCTGGTCTCAGGTATCTCAGCAATGAAGTCCACCGCCGCCCTCCTGCCGGTATGAGCCGGCCGGGAGGGCGTCAAAATGTTTCAAATGATTGATCAGCCGATCTCGCTTCCCGCGGGGACATCCTTTCCTGCATCGGGAACCATGAGGGCCAGGCTTCCGTCGGGAGCTTCCGCACAGAGGATCATACCCTCGGACACAAGGCCGGCGAGTTTGGCGGGCTTGAGGTTGGTGATGACCATGACCTTTTTGCCTACCATCTCTTCGGGGCTGTAATATTTACGGATTCCGGATACGATCTGGCGCACCTCGGAGCCGATCTTAACCTGAGAGCAGAGAAGCTTCTTGGACTTCTTGACTGCTTCGCAGGAAATGACCTCGCCGATCTGGAACTGGCATCTGGCAAAATCGTCGATGGTGACTTCGAGCTTCTTTTCCACTTCGGGAACAGCTTCCTCAGCCGCTTCAGCAGCGGGCTCTGCCTTTTCGCCGTTCTCAGCTGCCTCAGCCGCAGCTTCCGCAGCCGCTGCCGCGCGCTGTTTCTCCATGATGACTTCGACCTTCTTCATGACCTCTTTCTGGTCCAGGCGGGCGAAGAGAATCTCGGGCTTGTCAGTGACATGGAACTCGTCTCCTGCGGCTCCGAATGTTCCCAGAGTCTCGAAATCGCGGATCTGTGTGCCCAGCATGCGGACAGTCTTCTCAGCGGTCTCAGGCATGAAGGGAGCCAGCAGAGAGACGCCCATGGTGATGCCTTCCACCAGGTTGTAGAGTACGTTGGAGAGACGGTCCTTCTTGGACTCGTCGCGGCCCAGGATCCAGGGCTCGGTCTCGTCGATATATTTATTGAGGCGCTTGAAGACGGTAAAGATCTCGGTCAGGGCATCCGCCGCGCGCAGATCATCCATCTTCTTCTCGACTTTTCCGTAGGCAGCTGTGGCGACAGCCTTCAGGTCATCGTCAAATGCCTTCGCCTTCTGAGCTTCTTCTTCGGTCAGTCCGGCAAAGGAACCGGTGTTCCTGATGGTTCCGCCCAGGTACTTGTTGGACATGGCGATCGTGCGGTTCACCAGGTTGCCCAGGGTATTGGCCAGGTCGGAATTAATGCGCTCCACGACCAGTTCCCATGTGATCACGCCGTCGTTCTCATAGGGCATTTCGTGCACAACGAAGTAGCGGACAGCGTCCACGCCGAAGATGTCCACGAGGTCATCCGCGTAAATGACATTGCCCTTGGTCTTGGACATTTTTTCGCCGCCCTGCAGCAGCCAGGGATGGCCGAAGACCTGCTTGGGAAGCTCCACGCCCAGAGCCATCAGGAAGATGGGCCAGTAAATGGTGTGGAAACGGACGATGTCCTTGCCGATCAGGTGCAGGTCGGCAGGCCAGTATTTATCGAAGAGCGGATCACTGTTGCCGTCCGCGTCATAGCCAAGACCTGTGATATAGTTGCTCAGCGCATCAAGCCAGACATAGACGACATGGCCGGGCGCGAAGTCCACAGGAATGCCCCAGGAGAAGGAGGAGCGGGAGACGCACAGATCCTGCAGGCCGGGCAGCAGGAAGTTATTCATCATCTCGTTCTTTCTGGAGACGGGCTGGATGAATTCGGGGTGAGTATTGATATGCTCGATCAGGCGGTCTGCGTATTTTTTCATACGGAAGAAATACGCGTCCTCCTGTGCCTGGTGGACAGGGTTGCCGCATACAGGGCATTTGCCCTCTTCCTCAATCTGGGAAGGGGTATAGAATGCCTCGCACTCCTGGCAGTACATTCCGCTGTAGTGTCCAAGATAGATATCGCCCTGGTCGTAGAGCTTTTTGAAGATCTTCTGGACCTGGCGCTCATGATCGGGGTCAGTCGTGCGGATAAAGCGGTCGTAGGATGTTCCCATCAGGTCCCAGAGACGCTTGATCTCGGCTGCGACTTCGTCGACAAATTCCTTGGGGCTCTTGCCCGCGCGGGCCGCCCTGGACTCGATCTTCTGTCCGTGCTCGTCGGAACCTGTCATGAAACGGACGTCAAAACCGTCTGCCCTCTTATAGCGTGCAATGCAGTCCGCCAGAACGATCTCGTAGCTGTTGCCGATATGAGGCTTGCCGGATGTATAGGCGATTGCAGTTGTGATATAGTATTTTCCTTTATTTTGCATGGTGGTTTTCCTCCTCTTTATACAATCCCGTTACCAGCACAGGACTTCCGGCTCCTTCTCGGTGACAAGGACCTGGATCTCCCACTGCGCCGAGGGCTTGCCGTCCTGCGTGTAGATCGTCCAGCCGTTATTGGCGTCCTGATATATTCTGTCTGTTCCCATGTTGACCATGGGCTCAATGGTAAACACCATTCCGGGCACCATGAGCATTTCAGTGCCGGGTTCGGATACATAGCTCACAAAAGGATCTTCGTGGAATTCAAGGCCGATGCCGTGTCCGCCGATCTCACGGACCACAGAATATCCGTTTTTGACCGCGTGCGCATGGACCTTGCTGCCCATATCACCGAGATAGGTCCAGGGGATGACCGCCTTCAGACCAATCTCTACACACTCCTTCGTCACTTGAACCAGACGTCTCTTCTCTTCAGAGACATCGCCGATGCAGTACATTCTCGAAGAATCCGAGAAATATCCGTTCAGGATCGTCGAGCAGTCGACGTTTATGATATCGCCGTCCTTGAGGATATGCTTCTCATCCGGAATGCCGTGGCACACCTCTTCGTTGATCGATGTGCATACACTCTTGGGAAAGCCCTCGTAATGCAGGGGGGCAGGGATGCCGCCCATGCGGACCGTGGTCTCATAGACGATCTTGTCGATATCCTCCGTGGGCATGCCCGCGCCGATCTCCTTCGCGACTGCGTCCAGGCAGGCCATATTGATCTCGGCGCTCTTCTTGATCCCATCGATCGCCGTCCTGTTTTTGATCAGGCTCCTGTCGGGCACGATCGCGCCGTAAAGCTGGTACTTCCTGAGCTTATCATCGAAATTCATGTGGCAGGTCTTGTATTTACGCCCACTGCCGCACCAGCACGGATCGTTCCTCTCTATCTTCTGCTTTCCCGAACGAATCATATATTTCCTGTCCCTCTCTATGTAAAAAAAATATTTGTAAAACAAATTCCGGCAGGCCGCTCCGGTGTTTTAACACACTCAAAACCGCCTGAACATTTCTCTTTTAACAGCCAACTTATACAATATCATTTTAACTGCACTGAGTCAATTCAAGACTAATCGCATGTACTCTCCTGTATAAATCATTTTTGATAATGTCCCACTATACCACAAATGAAAATGTCCCAACATATGATACAATCACCTCCCTGAAGGGAGGTGA
>JBGUNJ010000124.1:0-11505 GCA_045117315.1 Lachnospiraceae bacterium
AACGGCGTTCGCCCCATTCGCGAAGCGAATTCAGCATGGGCGAACGCAAGTTACTATTCACGCCCTCGATAGGGCGTGAATAGTAACTAAAAAACCGTTCATCTCAAAGAAAGATGACCTGCTTCCACAGGTGATGGAAAATCATTACAGATATGAATAAATGACTGCAATAACATATAAATAATGAATAAATGGCGCATAAATTTCAGCGGTCAACATATTTTTTTGCATAGAAGTTGAAATATGTGGAAAATGTACGTGATTAAATGCAATTTATTTTGCGCAAAATACTTGTTGGAATAACGGACATTTTTTAAAATCCCCATGTACGCAAGAATTGTATGGTCATACTCGGATATTTTAAGCAAAATCAGATGGAAATATAAACGGAGACCATTCTGTAGTACAGACTGGTCTGCCAGTGCGGCGGGAAACCGGATATATGCAAGAGATGCAATGACGGATTTTATGGTTCTCGTTTTTATCTGTGACATCTGAATGCTGCCGAAGAGATTCCGGTCAGACCGGATACCTGTGAAAATGACAGGTATTACATGATATATGAGGAGGACACCGGATGACTGCTGGAAACGCTAATGACAGGCTTGAGGGCGCATTTTTGCAGCTCATTGAAGAGAAACCCTATGCCAAGATCACAGTGAATCATATTGTGGAAAGAGCGGGAGTTCACAGAAATACTTTTTATTATCACTACCAGAGTATTCCTGCCATGCTCGGTGAAATCTGCCGCAAAATGGTCGCCCGCATGTTTTTGATCTATAAAGATGCTCAGTCACCCGCGGACTGCATTCTCCCGCTTGTACGCTATTCAAAGGAGCACAGGGAGGCTATTCTGCATGTCTACGAGTCAGAGGCAAGGCCTGTGCTGCTGGATTATGTTCACCAGATCGGCAGATTCGCGGTCGAAAGTTATATTGATAAAGTGACGGAAATGACCGGGATACCGCGCCGGGATAAAGAGCTTTTAGTCCGGTTTTATTCTGCCGGGCTTGTGGGAGTCTGGATAGAGTGGGTCGAAGCCGGTATGGAGACTGATTCATCGGATGACTTCATCCGCATCGGAAATGTGCTGACCAGGATGACTCTGGAAGCCTATCGCAAGCAGGACTGATTAAAACCTGCTGTGATCATCGGCAAATACCCGAACACCCTGAAAATAACAACGCCGCAGGAGATTATCCTGCGGCGTTTTTTCTTTTATCGCAGGGCTGCCGTATGGTATCTTTCGTCTGATGGCGAACGGCAGCCGGCGGGAGGGAAGAGGGCGGCGTGGCGCCTCTGCCCTGTAATGACACGGCCCGTGAAATGAATTTTTCCGCCTTGCGGCGGACACAGGCCGGCCGGGTATTCACTTGTGGTAGAATTTTTTCCTCTCGTAACGGGCTTCACAGGTCTGGGTGACGCCTAGTTTCTTGAACACGCTCTCATCGATCTGGGAGAGGATGACGGAAGAATGGGCGTCGAGTCCCGCCAGGAGAGGGAGGGCGTCGAGTGCCTTCTTGGCGTTTTCGTCTTCAACTGCGGCAATAGCCAGAATGATCAGGATCTCATTGAGATGAAGCAGTGGACTGCGCTCGCCCAGATGGTCGACCATCAGATTCTGACTGGCCTCGATCATTACCGGAGAGAGAAGCTTGATGTTTTCCGGGATTTTTCCAAGATATTTCAGGGCGTTGAGGAGCAGAGCGCTGGAGGCGCCCAGCAGCGCCGTCGTCCGGCCTGTGAGGATCGTACCGTCTGGCATCTGCATGGCGGCAGCGGGACCGCCGGTTTCCTCCTGGCGGATATTGGCGGCCATGATGACGGGACGGTCGCCCACGGAGATGTTGGCCTTTTTCATCAGAAGCTCAATTTTGAAAGCCGGAGCTTCAGAGGCATTGCCCTTCCTGTGTTCGCACAGAGCCTGGCAGTAGCGGCGGATGATCTCCTGCTTTGCTGCCTTGCGGCAGACCTCGTCGTCGCTGATGCAGAATCCCACCATGTTGACGCCCATGTCGGTGGGGGACTTGTAGGGAGAGGACCCCTGTATTTTTTCAAAAATGGCGTTGAGGACAGGAAAGACCTCTACATCCCGGTTGTAATTGACCGCGGTCTTCTCATAGGCTTCATAATGGAAGGGGTCGATCATATTGATGTCATCGAGATCGGCAGTCGCGGCTTCATAGGCCAGGTTGACGGGGTGGCCCAGAGGAAGATTCCAGACCGGGAAGGTCTCGAATTTGGCGTAGCCGGCTTTTATCCCGCGCTTGTTTTCGTGATAGAGCTGGGAGAGGCAGGTCGCCATCTTGCCGCTGCCGGGTCCGGGGGCCGTGACGACGACCAGAGGACGGGAAGTCTCAATGTAATCGTTGTGCCCGAATCCCTCGTCACTGACGATCAGCGGAATGTTGGATGGATAGCCCTGGATCGTGTAATGCCTGAAAGTGCGCAGACCGAGGGCCTTGAGCTTTTTCTCGTAGGCGATCGCGGAGGGCTGGCCGGAGAATCGTGTCAGGACAACGCTGCCCACCAGCAGTCCGTTGGACGTGAAGGCATCGACCAGGCGGAGCAGGTCCATGTCATAGGTGATCCCCAGATCGCCGCGCACCTTGTTCTTTTCGATGTCCGCGGCATTGATGGCGATCACGATCTCGACCTGGTCGCGCAGTGCCTTCAGCATGGTGATTTTAGAGTCGGGAGCAAATCCCGGAAGTACCCGGGAGGCATGATAGTCGTCAAAGAGTTTGCCGCCGAATTCCAGGTAGAGCTTGCCGCCGAACTGGGCGATCCTGTCCCGGATGTGGCTGGATTGAGTCTTCAGATATTTTTCATTATCAAAACCGATCTGCATAATACCCTCCTCATAAGCTTTCTGTTAAAAATAAAAACAGTAATCATTATAATTCCAGAAGACACGTCGGGGCAAGAGAAAATCCCGAATAAATGAGTAATTAATGAGTAAATCGTTACAGTTCAGACACACCTGAAACCCGAGTTATAAATGAGTGAATATTCCGGAAGGGTCCGGAATTCCGGCCACTGTGCGCTGCGCTCCGCCGGGGGATTCTGCCCGGGGCCGTGTCTGTATTTTTTTTTGTGCTTTTGTTATTTTTGTGTGTATATTGTTGCATGTTTAACAGAGATATGTTAGTTTTCAATTGAGCATTATTCGAAGGAAAAGAAAATGCATCAAGACAATATCTGTCAAGCATGTCGGCTGCGGAAGTGCCCATATGCGACTTTTAGGCAGACTGAGATTCCGGACCTGTCACGGCAGCGGTTCTGTTATCGGCCACGCGAGATCAATGCGTGTCCGGGGACGTTGAGGCCGCGCTGTATACGAAAATCCGGAAAGCTGCCGTCCGTTGAGGAGAGCGGAAAAGAAAAGCGTGTAATGGGATGATCGGGGGATCGCCGCGGGAGGACAGGATGTTTGCGGAACGGCTCTGTGGTACTCTGCTCACAGCCGAAAATTCTGATGGGGGCGTTCGCCCCGTTTTTCCCGATGCTCAAAACAATTACATATTTTTTGTTTATCTTCGTGGAGTTGTTATGCGAAGCATGATCTGCTGCCCGGATTAATCTGTTTTTGGCAGTCGGACCGGTTCTCCATCTTTTTTTGTGTGCATGCATTTTGCCTGCAGGCGGAGGGAGCCTGTCTTCAGTCTGCCCCGCAGATGCTGTCTCCGCGAAGAGCGCTCAGGCATGCCGGAAGGAAAGAGATCTTTTTGTCCGGCAGGCCGTCAATGAAAGGGAGAAAAACATGAAAAAGAGATTGCTGGCATTGATTCTGGGAACGGTGATGACCGCTTCACTGATCGCGGGCTGCGGCGGCGGTTCCGCAGGCAAGGATTCCGCGGCTTCTGCAGACACGGCTGCAGAGACGGAGCAGACTGAAGAAGAGGAACCCGGGCCCGTCGTCGAGGCTGAGGACTCCGCAGACGCTCCTAAGGATGAGAGAACGCTGGTCGTCCATCTCAGCAAGCCCGACAGCGGCTTCCCCGCAGTTGTCACAAGCCCGATCGTTCCCGCTGACGCGGATGATCTGGCTTCGGAGCCGATCGGAACCGGCCCTTTTGTGATGAGCGAGTTTGTAGAGCAGGATTACACCCTGCTGACACGCAACGAGGATTACTGGGGAGAGCCGGCGAATCTGGACAGCGTCACACTCAAGTACTTTGAGAATACATCTTCCCTCGCGACCAACTATCTGTCAGGCGCGATCGACGGCTTCAATTCCAACGCGGGTGGCTGGAAGGAACTGGAAGGCACGGATTACGTCCGGAACTTACGCCACTCCAACGCGGTCCAGCTTCTGGCCCTCAACAATGAGTTTGAGCCCTTCAAGGATGTGCGCGTCCGCCAGGCTGTTGCCTATGCGGTAGACTCGGAGGAGATCATTGACAAGGTCAGCTACGGGCTGGGTACCAAGGCAGGCACACCGGTCATTCCCGGACTGGAAAAATATTTCAACGATGAACTGACAGATGTCTATGATGTAAATGTTGAAAAGGCAAAGGAACTGCTCAAAGAGGCGGGACAGGAGAACCTGACCTTCAAGATCCGTGTTCCTTCCAACTACCAGGTGCATGTGGACACGGGTCAGGTCATTGCCAACCAGCTTGCAAAGGCGGGCATCAATGTGGAGATCGAGTCTGTCGACTGGAATACATGGCTGAACCGCGTATATAAGGAAAGCGAATTCGAGGCGACCATCGTCGCGGTTGACGGCCCCATCGCCTATCCGACTTCTTTCCTGAACAGATATGTCTCCACTGCTTCCGACAACTTTGTAAACTTCCACTCCGACGCTTTTGATGAGACTTACGGCAAGGCCCTCCTCGAAACAGATGATGCCGAGCAGGTCAAACTCTTCAAGGAAGCCCAGAAGATCATCAGCGATGAGTGCGCCAGTGTATATATTCAGGACATCGATTCCGTCGTGATCAACAGCCCCTCATTTGCAGGTTTCAAGGCATATCCCCTGTATGTGGATGATTATTCCGCCCTGTATGCCGTAGGGGATGACGGAAAAATGAAAAAAGGCGGAGACTTTATCAAGGGCGTTTCCACAGAGGCTCCCGGTTTTGATCCCTTTACCACACAGACCGCAGACGCGAGAAGTATCTTCTTTAATATTTATGAAGGCCTGATGAGGACAGATACCGACGGCAGCTTCAGTCCTGCCATCGCTGAGAAATGCGAGGTTTCCGATGACCTTCAGACCTATACTTTCACACTGCGTGAGGGCATAAAATTCCACAACGGAAACGAACTCACTATGGACGATGTGGTCTATTCTCTGGAGAAATCGATTGTTTCCGGAATCAACGGATTCAACGAAATCGACCAGTTCTCCGCAGGCGGAAAGACATATTCTGTCACATATCCGGAACAATAAGCCTGTCCGCCGTCAGGTGAAAGATAACCTTACGGCGGCCCTGCGCTAAAGCAAAACCCGGCCGGGAGGCATCCCGCCTGCCCGGCCGGTGATTAAAAGACGACCAAAATAGGAGTAAACCATGCGGTATTTCATCAGAAAACTCGGGATCATGGTGCTGACGCTGTTCATCATATCCATGGTTACATTCTGGCTGTTTCATATTGTGCCGGGTGATCCCGCTGCCATGATTCTGGGTACCAGCGCGTCCCAGGAGCAGCTGGAAAACCTGCGTGAGGAACTGGGTCTGAACCGTCCGCTGCAGGAACAGTATGTGGAATGGATCAGCGGATCCCTGCACGGGGATTTCGGGAAATCGATCCAGTACCGCAAACCGGTGGCCAAACTCCTGAAAGGAAAGCTCTCCGTGACACTGACACTGGGAGCCATGGCTATGACCCTGGTCATTATATTTGGAATATTCCTGGGCGTCTTTACGGCCGGACGAAAACATGTCCTCTCGGAACAGATCCTGAATATCCTCAATATACTCGGGATCTCTTTTCCGGGATTCTTTCTCAGCATTCTGCTGATCTGGATTTTCGGCTTATCACTGCACTGGTTCAATCCGGGAAAATTTGTCTCATTTTCCAGAGATCCCGCCAAATTTTTTAAGTTCATGATCTGGCCGGCGATCGCGATCGCCATTCCCCAAATCTGCATCCTGTCTAAATATATCCGTACCGCCGTCATCGACGAGGCGCGGTCGGATTATGTGCGGACAGCCCGCAGCAAGGGCAGCACAAAGAACCGCATTCTCTATGTGCATGTGCTTAAAAATGCTATTGTCTCCGTGGTCCCCCTGATCGGCATGATCGTCAGCGGAATCTTCTCCGGTTCGATTGTGGTTGAGCAGGTTTTCGGAATCCCGGGGATCGGACGGCTTCTGATCGCTTCTGTCTCGGCAAGAGACTATCCTACCGTACAGACACTGGTTATGTACATCGCGATCCTGATCCTGGTTGTCAACTTTATCGTGGATATCCTGATCCAGATTCTGGATCCCCGTATCCGGATCGCGCGATGAGGAGGAGAGCTTTTTATGGCTAAAGCAGTGAACACCAATGCAGCGGGAATGAAATGGGGGCGCCAGCCCAATGCCGCGGACAAAGCGCGGGCGGAAAGACAGAACCGCAGGATGAAAGATTCGACGATCAGTCCCTGGGTGACGGGCGATGCGGAACTCCGGATCGGTTTTGTGCTTGTGGGCATCGTCCTCTTTCTGGGGCTTCTGAGTATTTTTTATACGCCTCATGATGTCTATGAGATGGATACTACGATCCGGTCACAGGCACCGTCCCTGCAGCACTTTTTCGGGACGGACAATTACGGCCGGGACATTTTCAGCCGCGCCATGGTGGGAGCCCGGTTCACACTGCTGGTATCCGGCTCCACGGTCCTTCTGGCGACGGCCGTCAGTATAATCCTCGGACTTGTATGCGGTTATGTCGGCGGCTTGCTGGACGAGATCGTCATGCGCGTGATCGACGCCATCAACTCTTTCCCCAGTATCCTGATCGCCCTGGTTATGGTCAGTATCCTCAATTACGGCAAACTCACTATTATTCCCGCTCTGGTGATCATGTTCATACCCAGTTTTACGCGAATCGTGCGGACGGGCACTCTGCAGTACAAAAATGCGGAGTTTGTCCTGAGCAATAAGGTGTTTGGAGACTCGGATCTGCGGATACTTTTTGTCCATATACTGCCCAATATATATCCCCTTCTGCTCTCTTCGATCGTCATCGGTCTTTCAAACGCAATTCTGGCGGAGTCCAGTATGAGCTATCTGGGACTGGGCATCCAGCCCCCCATCCCCAGCTGGGGCCGCATGCTCAAGGAGGCACAGGACATTATCTTCTCGACGCCATGGGCGGCCATAGCGCCCGGCATGATGATCGTCCTGACCATCGTCGGTCTCAACTGTATCGGCGAGGGGATCCGCAAGAAATATCTGAGCTGATCAGGGCAGGAAAGATCCTGACAGACACACGGCATTTTTTTGAAGCAGGTAAAGAGGGATTGTTTCCCTGAAAAAGGGGATTGTTTCCCTGAAAGAGGGGATTGTTTCCCTGAAATAAAGGGATTGTGTCCCTGAAACAGAGGGACTGTCTCCCTGAAAAAAGGAAAATCCCGCGGGAAAGGAACTGCCGCTGGCAGTCCACAGAGGTTTGGCAGATGGATGAAATCATTCTGGAAGTAAAGCACATGACTGTGACGATCTACGAGAACGGAGAAGCGTATAATGTGGTCAACCGCATCAGCTTCAACGTTGGAAAAGGGGAAATCGTAGGAATCGTCGGAGAGTCGGGCTGCGGCAAGAGCATGACTGCGCTGGCCCTGCAGGACCTTCTCAAAAACCATATCAAGGTGACAGAAGGTAGCATGATGTTCGACGGCAGGGATCTGCTCAAAGTGTCGGCAGCGGAGCGCCGTCAGATCAACGGCAATGATATGACTATGATTTTCCAGGAGCCCATGACAAGCCTGAATCCGCTCTACAGGATCGGACCCCAGGTCGGAGAGGTCCTGCTGCTGCATGGACACCATTCCCATGCCGAGATAGAAGAAAAGACGATCGAAGCGCTCAGGATGGCGGGACTTCCTGATCCGGTAAAGACCATGCGCATGTATCCCCATGAACTCTCGGGCGGCATGCGGCAGCGTGTCATGATCGCCATGGGCATCATCGCCAAGCCCAAGCTCCTGATCGCGGACGAACCGACTACGGCCCTGGATGTGACCACACAGGCCCACGTGCTGGAACTTTTGAAGAGCATCAATGAAAAGACCGGCACCGCGATCCTCCTGATCTCCCATGACCTGGGTGTCATCAACAAGATCTGCAGCCGGGTGCTGGTCATGTACGCCGGCAAGATCGTGGAGCAGGGGCGCACGGAGGACATCCTGAAAAATCCCCAGCATCCCTACACGCAGGGCCTGATCGCTTCGATTCCGACCAGGAGAATGAAAGGGAACCCGCTGGCCAGCATACCCGGAAGGGTACCGCCGGTCACGGAGGAGAAGCCTCCTTGTCCTTTTGCCTCGCGCTGCAGCAAGGCTGATAAGAGATGCTTTACTGAATATCCATCGAGAAAAAAGATCTCGGAGGAGCATATTCTCTGGTGCCACTACTGACGGGGGCAGCAGGTGTGCCGGCACACCGGGAATTCTTTTTCTTAATAAAAAGAAGGCAGCAGGTTACAAGCCCTCGACAGGGAGTGTACAGATTGGTAACGGCAGCAGAGCAAAGACGTTAAAGCGGCGCCCGCGGGGCGCAGGATTCGAGTTGGCAGGGTAAAATGGAAAAAAAGAGTGAAGAGATCGTAGAGATTTCACATGTCACCAATCGATACAGGAACAGCGGATCCGGTTTTTTTTCAAAGAATAAAACGACCCGCGTGCTCAATGACGTAAGTCTGACCATTCACCGTGATGAGATCTTCGGACTGGTGGGAGAGAGCGGATGCGGTAAGTCGACGCTGGGAAAAGCGGTGCTGGGACTGATTCCTTTTGAGGGGGAGATCCGGGTCTCGGGGATGGAGTATTCCCGCAAGAACCGCCGTGAGTTTTCCGCCAGTGTGCAGGCGGTCTTTCAGGATCCCCTGAGCGCGCTGAATCCCAGAAGGACGATCGCCGCCACTATGGAGGAGCCTCTTCTGGCGCACGGGATGGGTACAAAGGAATCCCGAAGGCAGAAGGCCATAGAGATGCTGGAACTGGTGGGACTGGACGCCTCTTACGCCGACAGGCTGCCGCGTGAGCTGTCAGGCGGCCAGAGGCAGCGCGTCTGTATCGGCGCCGCCCTGATGATCGACCCTGAGCTGGTGATCGCGGACGAGGCGACTTCGGCCCTGGATGTTTCCGTCGGGGCGCAGATCCTCAACCTCTTTCAGGAGATCCATGACAAAAAAGACTTTGCAATGCTTTTTATTTCCCATAACCTGAATGTGGTGTATTATCTCTGCGACAGGATCGCGGTCATGTACCGCGGCAGCATCGTGGAGCAGGGGGACGCGGAGAGCCTTTACAACGAGCCGCTCCACCCTTATACCCGCATGCTTCTGTCTGCTATTCCGGAAATCGAGCAGGCTGATGAACTGGCGGAATACGGATTCAAAGAGACCAGACGAGAGCCGGCTGAGGGAGGCTGTGATTTCTATCACCGCTGCCCCTATGCCACGGAGGCGTGCAGGAAGAGACCGGAACTGGAGAGCGCGGCCGGACAGGAAGAGGGCCGTGAGCATCTGGTCCGCTGCTGGAATCCTGTCAGAGACTCCGCGCACTGATGTGATGTGGTCCGGTATGATTTGGGAAGCCTCACAAGGCGGGGCTCCCTGAACAGCTACAGCTGATAACAGAAAAAACAAAAAGGCCGTCTGCAGAACAATATATGGTGTCTGCGGACGGCTTCTTTATCGCAGGGCTGCCGCAAGGCATCTATCGCCTGACGGCGAACGGCAGCCCGCGGGGGCAGAGGGCGGCATGGCCGCCTTTACCCTGTTTACACGGCCCGTGTAATGAAATCTACGTCTCTGCCCTGTTACGACATGTTGGAAATCCGGCGGCGAAGCTCTCTGGGGGTTGTCCCGTAGGTCTCCTTGAACATGCGGTTAAAAAGCTTGTAGTTGGTGAAACCATGTGTGCTCACGATCTCCATGACCGGGATGTCTGTCGTGCAGAGATCATGATAAATGTGGGACATCCGCACCTGGTTCAGATGCTTCTTAAAGGGGATTCCGATTTTCTGGGTGAAAAAGCGGCTGAAATATTCGTTGCTGAGACCGAAATGGTCCGAAATCTCGTCAAGGGAAATAGGCTGGGCATAGTTTTCGGCAATGTAGGAGACGATCTCTTTGATGCGGCGCTGATCTTTCGAGGGTTCCGGGAGATCATCTCTGTGCAGCTGGATGGAAAAATGTGAAAGCAGCTGGAACAGGATATGAAGGATCAGGGATTCGATCTGGATCCGGTAGCCATAAGGGCGGTTGATACACAGCTGAGACAGCTCGGCAAGCGCGTCACAGATTTCCAGATAATAATCAACGAGTTCTTCGGTGAGTTCCGTGCGGTCGCAGATGATCTGATAATTCCGTTTGTTTTCCATGAATGAGGCGATATATTCGTCATTGATATGGATGACGAGCTGCATATAATCCTGAGGACATCGGAATTCGTGGATCCTGCCGGAATCGACGACAATGAATTCCCCTTTGACCATTGTGTGTCTGTTTCCTTCTGTCGTCATCTCGGCCCAGCCGTTGAGAAGATATGTAATCTCCAAAGCGGAGTGCCAGTGTGCCGGGACATATGAGCCGTTTGTCCTGAAATCAATGGTCGTGTTCTGGTTGATCAATTCATACTTGGGAATATAAATATTGGTCTCCTGCATTGAATCCTCCATGACTTGATAAGCTGTCCGAATATCCTGCCGACTGCGGCATTCAGACTGCCTTCCCGCGGAAGTCCGGATGCCCGCCGCGGGAATATATGCCGATTTGTCTGATGTGGGAAAGACTGCGTTTTCCGTTTCCCTTATATTACTTGCAATAATGGAAAACATCAATGGCAAAAATGTCAAAAAAGGTATAAAGTTTGTCAAAATATTATCTATTCCATATGGAGCAGTCATGTTATTATAATTCCAGCAAAGAGAGATACAGTTCAGACAAAAAGTCAGATAAAAACCTTCCTCTTTGCACAATGTTCCGGCATGACCGGAAGTTCATGAAGATTAGTTCAGTGCGAAAGCGCTAGCTAATATATTACCCCCCTAAGCATCTTGTAACATCCCTTGAAAAACACCCGGCAGTTTATCCCGCTGCCGGGTGTTTTTCTTATCGCAGGGCTGCCGTAAGGTATCTATCGCCTGACGGCGAATGGCAGCCCGCGGGAGGGTAGAGGGCTGCGCGGCATCCTCTACCCTGTTTTTATGACGCGGCCGGCAGGGGACAGAGGGCTGCGCGGCCGTCTCAGCCATGGTTACTATTCACGCCCTATCGAGGGCGTGAATAGTAACTTGCGTTCGCCCATGCTGAATTCGCTTCGCGAATGGGGCGAACGCC
>JBGUNJ010000125.1:0-11589 GCA_045117315.1 Lachnospiraceae bacterium
GGCGTTTGGCGGCGCGTAAGCGCATTGGAATCGCCAAACGCGTCGTTACATGTCCACGCCTTCGATAGGGCGTGGACAGTAACGATCCCGCAGCGAGCCCGGCCTGCCCCGGCCTGCTTATTTTTGCGCATATTGGCCGGAGTATGGTATTATAGATGAATCACTGTTTCCCTATACAGCGCGAGCTGATCCGGAGGTGGAAAATGGAATTATTCAAGATCAGGCCGCTTCTGCCTGACGCGGAAATTGATGATCCGCGCGCGGATCTTAAAAAAGCTGTTACGATAGAACAGTACAAGGCGGGAGAAAAAGCAATATTTTTTCCGGACGGATTTAACTGGCAGTATCTGCCCTATCGGGAGATCAAGGCGGTTATCCGCGCCAGATCTCTGGATTCCACAGACCGCTGGCTTGTCAAATACGCTGTGGAGAAACCATCGATCCGCCTGCTCTTCAGAGACAGCTTCAAGATAATGATCATGGAGCGCGACCGCAACGCGGATACTCTGGCATCGCTGCTGAAAGACTACCGCGAGGAGGCGGCCGAAGATGAATCCTGAGAAATCTGCCGGGGGCTGGATCAATCCGGCTTTTCTTATGACACGCCCCGGCTTAGGCCTTGTTCCGCCTTGAAACAGACCCTGGCCGGGACTGTCAGTGGAGGAGGGGGCAGGACCGCCCCGCCCGATTTGCTGTTGAAAGAGTTCCTGCCGCATTTTCGGAATACAGGAGGACGAGATGGTCAGAAATTTCAAGATGGTCGTAAGCTATGACGGCACCAGATATTTTGGATGGGAACATCAGCAGGAGACAGAGCTGACGATACAGGGACGCCTTGAGACGGTGCTGACCAGGATGGTTGAGAGGCCGCCGGAGCAGCCCGTCACGGTGATCGGAGCCGGCAGGACCGACGCCGGAGTGCATGCCAGGGCAATGACCTGCAATGTTCTGCTGGACACGGAAATGAGTGAAGAGGAAATCCAGCTCTACATGAACAGGTATCTGCCCGAAGACATCAGCGTCAATGATGTCAAAGTCTGCGCCGACCGCTTTCACAGCAGATTCAAGGCGCGCGGGAAAACCTACCGCTACACCTGCTGGTACGGGAATTCAAAACCGGTCTTTGACCGGAAATATGTCCATGTTCTGGACAGAGCGCCCGATCTCGAGAAAATGCGGGACGCGGCGGAATATCTTACCGGCATGCATGACTACCGCAGCTTCTGCGGCAATTCAAAAATGAAAAAATCCACTGTCCGGGTGGTCGATGTGATCCGGATCGAGGACAGCGGTTCTTATATCCGTTTCTATTTTCACGGAAACGGCTTCCTGCAGCACATGGTCCGCATAATGGTGGGAACACTGCTGCAGGTGGGTATGGGAGAAATCGAGCCTGAACAAATGGCCGAGATCATTGAGGGAAAAGACCGCGGCCTGGCAGGCCCTGCCGCCCCGGCAAAGGGACTCTGCCTGATGAAGGTGGATTATTAAAATAAGAATACAGACAGGAGGTCTTGTGCACCGATATGATAAAAGAAAATGAACGGGGAGCCTCCCTGCCTTCCTCGGGAAGAGCAGTGGCCAGCGACTTTGACAACACCCTTTATTTCATGGGGGACGAAGAGCCGATGCGGGCGGCTGATATTTTCGCGATCATTTATTATCAGCAGCGCGGAGGGCTTTTCGGACTGTGCACCGGACGTTCTCTGGTGGGAGTCAGAGAAGTGATCGGTCCTTATATCCGTCCGGATTTTTATATACTGGCCAGCGGAGCTCTGGTTGTCGACGGGGAGGAGAACGTTCTTTTCAGAAAATGCCTTCCCATCGGGATTGTAAAAGAGATTTTTGAGGAATATACTCCTGATATGAAAGCCGTGATCCAGGCTAACGATACTGTCTATACCTTTGAAGAGGAATCTCATCTGAAGACGCATATCGATTCTTTCGAGGATCTTTCGGACGGACATGTCTATGGCCTGTCCCTGGCGGCGAAGAGCAGGGAGGCCGCTGCTGCAGCTGCGGCTGAGATCAACAGGGCCTATGGCAGCAGTGTCTGCGCCTTCCACAATGTCACTCATGTAGATATAGCTCCCATCGGATGTTCAAAGGGAACCGGGATCGAGGTCGTGAGGAAAGCTTTTTCCGTCCGGGAAATGTACGGGATCGGGGATTCTTTTAACGATCTGCCGCTCCTGAAGAGCGTCGACCACCCCTATACTCTGACGCATGCTCCTGCGGAACTGCAGGAAGCCGCAGAAGGGGTCGTGCGCGGAGTAAGCGAACTTCTGGACAGGATTTGATCACAGCTTTGCCTGCGCGCCGGCGCGGAAAGAAAAAAGACCGCAGCGCGAATGCGCGGAGCGGTGCGGGAGTGCGGAAAGCACCAGGCTGCGCCAGGCATTGATCATACGCAATTTGCGGCATATAGCCATGGAGGTGAAACATGAAACTTGGATTTATCGGCTGCGGAAATATGGCAGGAGCGATCATCAGAGGAATCATCGCGTCCGGTGCCGTCAGTCCGGGAGATATTATCGGAGCGGATCTGTCGGCTTCGGCCAGAGAGAAGATTCAGGCGGAGAGCGGTATTGCGGTCACTGATGACAACACCGAAGTCGTGAAGAGCGCACAGATCGTCTTTCTGACAGTCAAACCCCAGTATCTGGAGGATGTGATCTTCGGGATCAGGGATGCGGCAGCACCGGAGCAGCTCTTTGTCAGCATAGCCGCGGGAAGATCTGTCTCATGGATCGAGGAGAGATTCAGAGACTATTCCGTGCGCCTGGTTCGTCTGATGCCCAATACCCCGGCCCTGGTCGGAGCCGGTATGACCGCGGCCTGCTGTAACAGCCGCGTCACCGGGCAGGAGATGGACGAAGTCTGCCGTCTCTGCAGTGCTTTCGGAGAAGTGGAGCAGGTCGGAGAGAACCTTTTCGACGTTGTGACTGCTGTCAGCGGAAGCTCCCCCGCATATGTCTTCATGTTTATCGAGGCGATGGCGGACGCTGCGGTCCAGGGAGGAATGCCCAGGGCCATGGCATATAAATTCGCCTCCCAGGCAGTTCTGGGCAGTGCCAAAATGGTTCTTGAGACCGGAAAGCATCCCGGAGAGCTCAAGGATATGGTGACGTCACCTGCCGGGACGACGATCGAAGCAGTCCGGGTCCTGGAGGAAAAAGGATTCCGCAGCGCCGTCTTCGAATGCGTGAAAGCCTGCGCCGAAAAGTCCGCTTCGCTCTGATTTTTGACGCACAGACAAAACAGTTTCAGTCAATACGGTATCAACAATATAGTATTAAGTAATATAGTATCGGGAGGATAAAATGGAAAGAGATACAATGTGCATCCAGGCCGGATATGAACCCAAAAACGGTGATCCCAGAATGATTCCGATCATTCAGAGCACGACCTTCAAATATGACACCAGTGAAGATATGGGCAAGCTGTTTGACCTTGAGGCAGAGGGGTATTTTTACACAAGGCTTCAGAATCCCACAAACGATATGGTCGCGGCAAAGATCGCAGCTCTGGAGGGCGGTACAGCCGCGATGCTGACATCTTCCGGTCAGGCGGCCTCATTCTTCTCCGTTTTTAACCTCGCCGGATGCGGCGACCATGTGGTCGCATCCTCCACGATCTACGGAGGCACTTTTAACCTCTTCAATGTCACAATGCGCCGCATGGGCATCGATTTTACTTTTGTGGATCCCGACTGTTCGGACGAGGAGCTTGAGGCGGCATTCCGTCCCAACACAAAGGCTGTCTTCGGGGAGACGATCGCCAACCCCGCCCTGATCGTCTTTGATATCGAGCGCTTTGCAAAGGCCGCCCATGACCACGGCGTTCCGCTGATCATCGACAATACTTTCGCGACCCCCATCAACTGCAGACCATTCGAGTGGGGCGCGGATATCGTCGTTCACTCCACGACCAAGTACATGGACGGACATGACGCAGCTGTGGGCGGATGCATCGTGGACAGCGGCAATTTCGACTGGATGGCGCACGCCGACAAGTTCCCCGGCCTGACCACACCGGATGAATCCTATCACGGGATCACTTACGCGGAGCGCTTCGGGCAGGGCGGCGCCTATATCACAAAGGCCACGGCACAGCTGATGCGCGACCTGGGTTCCATCCAGGGCCCCATGAATGCCTTCTATCTCAACCTGGGTCTTGAGTCCCTGGCTGTCCGCATGCCCAGGCACTGCGAGAACGCGCAGAAGGTCGCGGAGTTTCTCGAGGGACACGAGAAGGTCGAGTGGGTCAACTATCCCGGACTTCCTTCCAACAAGTATTATGAGAGGGCAAAAAAATACATGCCCAACGGCACCTGCGGTGTCATTTCCTTCGGCGTCAAGGGCGGCCGCGCGGCGGCGGAAGAGTTTATGAAGCATCTTAAGATCGGCATGATCGCCACCCATGTGGCCGACGCGCACACCTGCGTACTGCATCCCGCATCCTCCACTCACCGCCAGCTCTCCGATGAGGAACTGAAGGCAGGCGGCGTTACCCCCGATCTGATCCGTTTTTCATGCGGCCTTGAAAGCGCGAAAGATCTGATCGATGATCTGACCCAGGCTCTGGGCGCGATCTGATCATCATGACCGGTCCTGACCTGATGCGGAATGGACCTGCGTATAAGATCTTATGAAGATGAACTCTGACGAAGAGCTGCATCCGGATCACAGATGGCCGCATGCATTTTAGAAACATGAGGACATACTATGGCACAGGATAATAAAATATATGTGACAGGACACCAGAAACCGGATACTGACTGCATTGCGGCAGCGATCGGGTATGCGTTTTACAAACGGGCCCAGGGACTGGACGCAGTTGCCTGCAGATTGGGACGCGTGAATCTGGAGTCCAAATATCTGTTAAAAAAATTCCAATTTTCCAAGCCTCTTCTTTTGAAGACCGCAAAAGTAAGGATGGACGAAATCGACCTGGATGAGCCCCTGACCATTTCCTCTAATCTGTCTATTCTGGAGACTGTCCGGAAGATGGAAGAGACGGGACGGGAGTCTTTCGCGGTCACAGATGAGGAAGGCGCTCTTCAGGGCTGGATCTCCAAGACAGATATCGCCAAGCTGGCCCTGGGAGACACGGAGACTACCAGGGAGATGCTCCGCCAGACATCAGCCGAGTATTTTGCAAGGGCGGTCAATGGGAAAGTGGTCTATGACGATCCCGACCGCAATATAAGCGGCAGCATCGGAATTCTGACGCGGAATGAAGGAGACACCCTGATCGAGTGCGATCCTGAGGGAAAAATTGTCATCAACGGCAATGAAAAATACGGATCACTGGAATTGATGAAACAGGGAGCCGGCATGCTGGTCCTCCTTCACACAGATTCTGTTGATCAGGAAGTGCTCAGCATGGCAGAGGAAAAGCACTGCCCCATCATCCTTTCCGGATACAACGCGATGAACACAAGCCGCTATCTTTACCTGGCTTCTCCGGTAGGCCTGATCATGAGGGAAAAGGTGACTGTATTCTACACCCACGAACTGGCGGATGATGTCAACAAGAAAATGGCGGCCACGCGTTTCCGTTCCTATCCAGTCGTGGACAAAAAGAACCACCTGATCGGATATGTATCCAGATATCAGATCATGAATTACCACAACAAGAAGCTGATCCTTATAGATCACAACGAGTTTCAGCATTCGGTCGACGGAATAGGCAGCGCACCTGTACTGGAGGTCATTGACCACCACCGTGTAGCTAATTTCTCCACTCCCAGACCGGTAGATTTCCGCAATGAGATCGTCGGCGCGACATCTACCATCATCGCCACGATTTTCCGGGAAAACATGATCCCCTTTTCCAAGGAACTTGCAGGCCTGCTTCTTGGCGGTATTCTTTCGGCCACAGTGAATCTGCAGGCTCCCACGACAACCTCTCTGGATATTGAGACCGCCAATATTCTGGCGGCCATGGCTGATCTGCGCCTGAATGAGTTTGCGGAGGAAATGTTCTCTATGGACACAGAGGTGCGCGACAAGATGGTCGCCGAGATGATCAGCCATGACATGATCTTCCGTGACATTGCGGGAACGCGGGTCGTTTTCGGCCGTGTCAATGTCTCTGATATCAGGGCATACAGGGAAGATCCTCTGGATATCCATCTAAAACTGCAGGATTATTGCCTGAGCAGGGATTTGGATCTCTGTATTCTTGCCTTTGTCTCGGCATTGGAAAATGGATGTATCCTTTACTGTGCAGGCGCCAAAGTTGAGTGGGCCCTGGAGGCCTTCCCCAACAATCCCGGCGAATTATACAGTTTCCAGGAAGGGATCGTCTCCCGCACTTCACAGATCATTCCCCGCGTGACGGAAGTGATCCGGAAATACAGATCTTAAACGGAGGAGATATTCGTTTGAATGATAAAAAATACTGCATCATGGACATGGACGGGACGATCATCGATTCCATGCCCTACTGGAACAGACTGAGTCCGGATTATTTGAATTCAAGGGGGATAGAAGGAGACTTCGACGACCTGATGGCCCGGATCAAGACAATGATCATGCCGGAAGCCTGTGCTTTCCTGAAGGAACAGTTCGATCTTCCCGAAGAACCTGAGCAGATCCAGGAACAGCTGGCGGATGTGATGCGCGGCCACTACGAGAAGGACATCCCTCTGAAAAAAGGAGTCCGGGAATCTCTGCAAAAGATGCGTGAGGACGGAGCGACACTCTGCATAGTCAGCGCGACCGGCTCTGAGCTGGTCAGACTGTGCCTTCAGCGTCTGGGAGTATGGGATCTGTTTTCTTTTGCGCTGAGCTGTGAAGAAGTCGGCCACGGGAAGGACAGGCCCGATGCTTTTCTGGAGGCTGCCCGCAGAATGGGCGCCCGTCCGGAAGAGACCGCTGTCTATGAAGACGCCGGGCTCGCGATCCGGACAGCCCAAAAGGCCGGCTTCTATACGGTCGGTGTTTATGATCCCTATTGTGAGAACTGGGAGGAGATTGTCCGCACAGCGGATGAAGTGATCACTGAGTGGGGACACTGAGCCGGGAAACTGAGCCGGAAAACTGAACGGGCAAATAAGTGGGAACTGAGCCGGAAATGAGTGGGCAGACTGAAACAGTTTAAACCGACAGGGCGGCCTTCTGGGGATTAATGTTCATCGCGCATACCCGTGACTTCTTACGCCGCGGGATAGGTACGCAAGACTCGCGGGCGAGTCTTGAAATACCGGTTTTTCTCAGCCGGTCATACGGCGCATGATCCGTCTTCCCTCTGTCTTGAGCCACTTCTCGCGCTCTTTATAATCGGGGATGACTGCGGCTACCTCCGCCCAGAATTTCGGGGAATGATTCATCTGCTTTCTGTGGCAGAGTTCGTGAACGACTACATAATCCAGAATATCGGGCGGGGCCAGCATGAGGAGACAATTGAAATTCAGGTTTCCTTTTGAAGAACAGCTTCCCCACCGGGTTTTCTGGTTGCGGACAGTGATTCTTCCGTATGTCACTCCGACCAGAGGGGCATAATGAGCGACGCGCCCGGGTATAACCCGGAGCGCCTCGTCAGCCAGTTTTTGAATATCTTCCATTGTGAGAAGCTGTACCGGCGATGCCGCGTACAGCTCTTTTTCTTTTTCGGCTTTTTCCAGATGCTTTTGAAGCCAGCCGCTGTTTTTCCTCACAAAAGAGGAGATCTCCTGCAGTGTGACATGGTGCGGGGCTCTGACGATCACCTGGCCGTCATGCAGGACCTGCAGCGAAAGTGTGCGCCTGGAACTGCGGATGATTCGGATGGAGGAGAGATCCGGCTCGAAAGAGGAGCGGGAGGAAGTGCTGCGGCTGGAGGTGCTGCAGACGTAAGTATTGCGGAAGGAAGAGCTGCGGCTGGAGGCGCTGCAGACGTAAGTATTGCGGGAGGAAGTGCTGTGGGCGGAATCATTCATAATCTGTTCTCCGTTATTAGTGCGGACCGGGCCGGAAAAAAATGCGGCAGGATGTTCTGATCTGCATCCTGCCGCATATACATTCATTATACGGGAAAAGCCGGTTTTGATCTTTTCCTAAAAATGTGAACAATCGGTCTTAGTTGGCGGTATAAGTTTTATAGATATAGAAAGTCCCCGAATAGTATCCGGATCCCGGAGCCGGGGTTGATAGATAATGGCCGTTGCGTTTCAGCCTTGTCAGAACCCGGAGATAGTAGTTTGTGTATTTTTTGAGCTTGCTCTTCTGATACTTCTTGATCTTGCAGGAAGTAGCAGTTTCCTTCTCGGCAGTGTACTGGTTCCAGCGCCAGCTGCCGTAAGGGTTTGTGGTCAGCAGGATATTATATCCGCTGCTGCCGGCGATCCTGTTCCATTTGATCTTGACATTGGAACTGCCCGAGAGCCGGCCGCTCAGATTGCGGGGCCAGGGGATGATATATACGTAGTTGGACCAGGGGCTGTAACCTGAAGGCTTATTATTGGCATTAAGCTTGATCGCCCTCACCTGAACCTGATAGACATGTTCGTTGGAGAGACCGTTGATATCGAGCACATTGTAGATATAATACTGATAAGTGTGTTTATAATGACTCCTATCTGTATAAGTCCACTTGATCTCATATCCGTCCGCGTTTTTAACTTTATTCCAGCCAATTCTGCAGGATGTAAACTGTTTGTTGTTCCATCTGACGAAGTGGGCATTTGCAGGTTTTGCCAGAGCTGCTTCCGCGCTGGTGAGAGAAAAACTACCTACCAGCAGAACCGCAATCAGAAGAGAAGCGGCAAGGCGTTTAATAGAATTGAACATTATTTGAATCCCTCCTTGGCAGGTTTTAATAATCACACTACATTATATAACGTTCATTTCAAAAACACAACATCGAATTGAGCTGTATTGGCCGTAACCACGCATTTTTTTCTGGACAGTCCGGAAAAGGTGTGGTATCATATCTCGTGTTCAAAAAGCAGTTCTTCTGCTTTCGGACCGAATGAGCACTCGTAGTCTAATGGATAGAACGGAGGCCTCCGACGCCTTTAATGCAGGTTCGATTCCTGTCGAGTGCACTTTTTCGGCGGAAGGGTATCCTTCCGCTTTTTTTATCGCCGGACCGCCGCAAGGTCTCTTTCGCCTGATGGCGAACGGCAGCCGGCCGGGGGGCAGAGGCCGGCGCTGCCGCCTCTGACCCTGTCGGTACCGGCCGGCCGGCGGCCGGAGGGCAGGACTTACCCTGCAGGTATTTTTCACGTCCTTTGCAATGAGGGATAAGAATAATTCATTGTTCTTGTGCATTTTTTATGGATTTAAGGTAAATTTAATACATTCTTACACGATTTTTGACAATAGCACTTGAATTTTACCCTGTATATACTGTAAAATGTTTTTTGACAAAAATCTGACGACTTCGCTATTACTCAGACGGGCAAAGTCAGATTGTTGCATATAATCTCTAATATATTAGGAGGAACGAAAATGGCAGTTAAAGTAGCAATCAATGGATTCGGTCGTATTGGTCGTCTGGCATTCCGTCAGATGTTTGGCGCAGAGGGATTTGAAATCGTAGCAATCAACGATCTGACCTCCCCCGAGATGCTTGCGCATCTGCTGAAGTATGACAGCACACAGGGCAGATATGAGAAGGCTGATACTGTGACCTTCGGCGAGGATTCCATCACTGTCGACGGCAAGGAAATCAAGATCTATGCAAAGGCCAGCGCAGCTGAGCTTCCCTGGGGCGAGATCGGCGTAGACGTTGTCCTGGAGTGCACAGGCTTCTATACCTCCAAGGCTAAAGCACAGGCTCACATCGATGCAGGCGCAAAGCATGTTATCATCTCCGCTCCTGCAGGCAATGATCTGCCTACAATCGTTTACAATGTTAACCACCAGACTCTGACCAGCGATGACAAGATCATCTCCGCTGCATCCTGCACAACCAACTGCCTGGCTCCCATGGCTAAGGCTCTGAATGACCTGGCTCCCATCAAGTCCGGTATCATGTGCACAATCCATGCTTACACTGGCGACCAGATGACTCTTGACGGACCTCAGAGGAAGGGCGACAAGAGGCGTTCACGCGCTGCAGCTATCAACATCGTTCCCAACAGCACCGGCGCTGCAAAGGCTATCGGCCTTGTTATCCCCGAGCTGAACGGCAAGCTCATCGGCGCTGCACAGCGTGTTCCCACTCCTACAGGCTCCACCACTATCCTTACCGCTGTTGTCGAAGGCAACGTGACAAAGGATCAGATCAACGCAGCTATGAAGGCAGCTTCCACAGAGTCCTTCGGCTACAACACCGACGAGATCGTTTCCAGCGATATCATCGGCATGCGCTATGGTTCCCTGTTCGATGCAACTCAGACCATGGTTCTGCCTCTTGACAATGGCACAACCCAGGTTCAGGTTGTTTCCTGGTATGACAATGAGAATTCCTACACCAGCCAGATGGTCCGCACCATCAAGCACTTCGGCAAGCTTCTGGGCGCATAATTCCAGCCTGCTGAAATAGAGGAGTTTTATTGACCTGAAAAGATGAGGAGGGTCCGGTCTATAATGGACCGGGCCCTTTTTTATGACACGGCTGAGTAATGTGCTCTGCGCCCGGCGGCGTCGGGTCGGAAAGCACCGGTGTACGTGTTTTTACAAACGGAGGATTTTTAGAATGGGTCTTAACAAAAAATCTGTTGATGATATTAATGTAAAGGGCAAACGCGTCCTTTGCCGCTGCGATTTCAATGTGCCGCTCAAGGCAGGCGTCATCACCGATGACAACCGTATCGTCGCAGCCCTTCCCACCATCAAGAAGCTGATCGCTGACGGCGGCAAGGTTATCCTTTGCTCCCACCTCGGCAAGCCGAAGGGTGAGCCCAAGCCCGAGATGTCTCTGGCTCCCGTAGCAAAGCGCCTCTCCGAGTGCCTTGGCCAGGAAGTTGTCTTCGCAAAAGATGACAATGTTGTCGGCGAGAACGCCAAAGCTGCAGTCGCGGCTATGAAGGACGGCGATGTTGTCCTCCTTGAGAACACACGCTATCGCAAAGAAGAGACCAAGAACGGCGAGGAGTTCTCCAAAGAGCTCGCCTCCCTGGCTGATGTCTTTGTAAACGACGCTTTCGGTACCGCTCACCGCGCACACTGCTCCAACGTCGGCGTCACACAGTACATCGATACCTGTGTTGTCGGATATCTGATGGAAAAAGAGATCGACTTCCTCGGCAAGGCCGTTGAAGATCCGGTACGTCCTTTCGTGGCGATCCTGGGCGGCGCTAAGGTTGCTGACAAGCTCGCTGTCATCAACAACCTGCTCGAGAAGTGCGACACCCTCATCATCGGCGGCGGCATGGCTTATACCTTCGCGAAGGCCAAAGGCTATGAGATCGGCAAGTCCCTCGTTGACGAGACCAAGATTGACTACTGCGCTGACATGATCAAGAAGGCAGAGGAGCTCGGCAAGAGCCTGCTTCTTCCTGTAGACGCTGTTATCACTGCTGAGTTCCCCAACCCCATCGATGCCGAGATCGCAACCGAGATCGTCGATATCGACAAGATCCCCGCTGACAAGATGGGCATGGATATCGGTCCCAAGACCATCGAGCTGTTCTCCAACGCTGTCAAGACCGCC
>JBGUNJ010000126.1:0-17495 GCA_045117315.1 Lachnospiraceae bacterium
CCGCTTAGGAGTTCGCATGGAACGATGTTGTGGAGTGATGGGAAATGCTATGAAATCCGCTCCAGTGCTGGCTTTTTCACGAGTAGAAAGTCCATCTCGTACCATCCCATGATGGCTGATATCAGCATGTTTTTCACCGTCCCGTTTGCACATGTGTTAGCAGGACGCTGAAAAAAGTTTGACGGTCGCTTTTCCGTTTTGTATCACCAGGTGATGGGAATTATGCTCCGATGATATGTAATCTTTTCTAGTAAAACACACATCTATTATTCACAATCATTCTTCATCATCATGGTTCTCTTCTGGGACAATCTCTGTCTCCTCATACCAATCAACCGGTACAAGTTTTTTGCCTGTATTCTTCCAGTCTTCAATGGTTTCTTCTCTGAAATCGTCGTTATCCAACCTGGCGTGGTCAACAACAATAACCTGCATTTTCCCATTCATTTCGGCAACTCGTGCTCTAATGAATGCAAAAATCTTTGTGACTGCCTGGACATCCATATCTTCATCAGCTGTAGATCCTTCCGGAAAGTACACCTGAGAAGGCTGATCTAAGAACAAGAAA
Organism: Lachnospiraceae bacterium; assembly: GCA_045117315.1. GTDB lineage: Bacteria > Bacillota > Clostridia > Lachnospirales > Lachnospiraceae > CAG-791. The sequence goes on from JBGUNJ010000126.1 coordinate 569, forward strand.
TTCGGAACAGGCCGTTCGTTATTTATAAAATACTTGTGCAGACCAAACATAGTAATCAAATGAGATCCCAGCCAGTTTGATCCGCTCCCCATTTCTTTCAGAGGAATAGGTCGTCCATGATCAACAACAACCGTTACCCTGCCCATATCCAACCTATACGGAGAGCCTGCATACTCCATTTCCAGCTCATTCGCCCAGGTAGTCATATCGTTTTGAATTACTGAAAGGGCAGAGGAAACCCGATCTTTTACAGAATCATTGCTAAGAATAGCATCAATCTCTGCAATCCTATCCTTCAACACCTTTATTTTCTTTTTTACATCAGCTGTATCGTCAGCCAATTGAACGTTTTCAAGCCAATAGCTAATACGACCAAAAACTTTGGCACGCCTACCATTCAAATCGCGGATGCGATCCGCATCCTCCATTTGATTGTATGTTCCTTCAATCTCAGCTCTGATTACCGCTATTTCGTCTTTTATGCCGCTTTTCTTTGCTTCCTGCTGATCTATAAATCGCCTCAACTGTGGCCGTTCCTTTTCAACACGACTAATTGACTGATCAAGCGATCGTATTGATTCTTTAAGTTTTGTAACTCCAGGTGGTTCAGGATTGATATCTCCAGAACAAAGGGGACATTTCCCGGGGCTAAAATCAAGTTTCTCAAAGAGCCCAATTGACTCTAACCTGACTTTCTGATGCTCCAGCTCACCTCTAAAACCAGATGCATCCGCCAAATAAGAACGTGCCTCACTTATGCTATCCTGAAGGTCACAAAGTTCATCTTCTTTTTCCTTTAATTGTGTCTGAAGGGCAGAAAGGCGATCCATTGAGCCTGTAGGCACACTCTGTGTTACTAAATGTATCTGTTTAAGCGCTTCGTAAAGGGCATCAAAATCCGTTTTATCAATGTCATCAACATCCTGAATCAAACCAACTGCTTCAGCTTCAATTAAAAGGGCTATTGCCTTTTCTGAGCCAATCCCGCTGATAGCCTCCGCTTCTTCTATCTGCCTTTTTAAAATCCTCAGTTCTCGATCCTTTGTACGTTTTTCTGTGGCCAGCAGAACCGCCTCTTCACTAACAGCACCCAGGAAATATGGCAAGGTATCCCTGATCGCATTAGTGATAGGTAAGCCTTCACTTTGTCTATGAAATAAATAGTTCCTGGCTGTAACTTCATCTTGACTCTGAAAGCAGCAAAAAAGAGCATGTCGGATGTTAGCTTCCAACGGATCGCGACTTTCATCATCTTCTGGCATATGAATATTTTCTGAAATTCCAATCTGCTTTGTTAAAAGTTTCTCTATGCCTTCAACATTTGTATTTGATGAAAAATCAGCTTTTTCAGGAGACCTGATATCTGTCCCCACTTCGTAATAACAAAATGATGTGGTTTGCCTGCCTGGATCAGGATTTTTTCGTGCTACAAATATTTTGTTCGTGTTAAATTGAAGAAGCAAACCATACCAGGCTACATTATCACGAACAATTCCAACAGCAATGTTACAACTACTTCCACCCATGCAATACTCAATAATATCGCCGACGGCAGACTTTCCAGCTTTTGATTCACCTGGTATGATGTTCACTTTTCCCGGTTTAAATGACAGTGTACGTTTTTGTCCGTTCTTCCCATATAGAACCAATTCCAGGATCTGCATCACGGTCTCACCCCCAAACATGTGTATATTATTTCAACTTTTCCCGTACCTGCAAACCATCGTCCTACATGTTCGGCTTTTTGTAAGCACTCCGCTACTTCTACATCTGTATGCTTTGTTTTGCTGAGTGTTCCAGCCGTTAGCACTTTGGATAATTCCCCGTTGTCATTCAAACTGATATAACCAGCCTGCATCATAAACTCGAGGGCTTCATTTGTAATTTCTACTAAATCCCTGGCACGTTTTCCAAAATTGTAAATCAATTCTTGATGCCTCTGTACCCAATTAGTTAACTGCGTCCGGCTATTTATCTCTGTTCGTATCTGCCGTGGTAGAACCAAAGGCAAGACCAAATAGATAAGCGGGAATGGAAAATCTCTTTTTGTAATTCTCTGATATTCAGAAACAGTTCCGTAAATCACTCTCCCACAAAATGCAGGGTTGAGGAGATACTTTACTTCGTCTGGCCTATAATCCCACACTCTCATTGTTCATCGACTCCTTCCAGAAGATGCTTAAGCTTTTCAAAGAAGTCTATATGCCAACCAACAATTAAGTTGTTTGCGAGTCGATGATACGTCCCCTTCATAACGTAAGAAGCATCAACACGAGATCGAATCCGGATGTCACGATCCATTACTCGATGGTATAACTCTTTGCCTGCTTTTATTTTCTCCTGCTCTGTGGGATTCTCATAGTCTTTTAGATCCTCCTCCATATCTGCAAATGCATGTTCCCACGCATCTTTTAAACGATATTCATATGTGTCCAATTCATTGGCAAATACAAGTCCCTGCCGAAGCCAACTAGAACGTTGCATTGATGCTTTATAATAGTCTTGAAGAGCAATACGCAGCGACCTACTCTTGTATTGAAGGAGCCGAAGCTGTTCGAGAAATATTCTGTCTTTTGGATCCAATTCTGCTTCTTCTATTTCATCCAAATCCCAAAATTCGATAGGGAGATTGTCATCACCATACTGACGTGTTATTTCATAAATCTTAGAATGCAGCTGCTTTTGGGTGGTTATAGTGGGATTAGTAGAGGACAATGCTTGAACAGATTCCTGAAACCACCAACCTTCAATACGCTCGGTAGCCATTGAAACATGTTCCGGCTTGCATGAATATTTAATCTGTTTCTGAATATCTTTTTCAACATTCACAATATCACTGGCAGAGGAGATAATCTTCACCCTCTTTACCAAGTTCATTAAAACGTTTTTATCTGCCTGATTGAATCTTTTATAATAATTAGCATTTGTCTTATTCGTGCTATCTTCGGTAGCGGCTTTAAGCCGATCATATGCCTTCTGATACTTTTGGTTTTGAATGGCTTCAGCAGCTGAATTGGCTGGAACACCAGCTGTCGTTATGATTACAAAATCCGTGTGATCAAGCAAAGAGATGTCTGCTGATATCGCATCAAACCACACATTCAGAGTTCGCCACAAATCTGTAGAAACATCTGTAAGACTAGCTGGGGTTGTATGATGCTTAGCCTGAATAAGCTGAACAGGCGTACCCTCTTTGTCGAAAGCGATGTCATCAAATTTCTCAATAGATATCTGGTAACTCGGATCATCACTGCTCATCAGGAGGTTCAGAGCATAACGCACCTGATACAGGTATCCAAGCATTTGACCTGCCGCATTGTGTGATACCATGATCTCCCTCCTTTCCTACTCATACCTCGACGACAACCTTCTCTTCTGAAGTGCAGTGGCTGCACTCCAGACGTAAAATTCCATTTCATATCACCGGTCAGTGAAACTTTGGCGGATGATATGTATTCTTTCTGGCAAAACGCAAAACTGCTCAAATAATGGGCTTTTGCGTTTTGATAATCAAACTGTTTCCAAAGCCTGTTCATTCAGCAGGAAATCAAACAAATGCATCATCTGATATCCGTTCTCAAGATTCGACAGTGGATTACGATCCATAGTTATCAGGATTTTCTTATATCCATCATCCAACAGACGAAACGCCGATACTTCCCGCTCTTTTACTGCTTCATCCTGTATGGTGTAAGAAACCTGTATGTAGTATCTCTTTCCGCTAAGATCCTTTGCAACAAAATCAATTTCTTTTTCCCGGTTCTTCCCAATGTCAACAATATATCCCCGCCGAAGCAGCTCCAGATATACCAGATTTTCAATAATGTGCGTGATCTCGATCTGTCTGTAATGAATAGCCGCATTACGAAGTCCCATGTCAGCCGCATAATACTTATTCTGCGTCTTTAAATATTCCTTTCCCTTTATGTCATACCGGTCAGCCCTATAAAAGAGGAAAGCATCGCAAATATGGCTTAGATATCTGCTGATCGTTTCATTGTCCACCGACTTAAAGCCATTCGTCTTCAAAGTATTGGCAATCTTATTCGTGGAAACATATGCTCCAATAGAAGAGCAGAGAAGCTCTATCAAGGCAATAAACAAGGCTTCATTGCGAATATCATAGCGTTCGATCATATCCCTGGTAACCACCGTGTTTACCATCATGTCCAGATAAGATCTCTTTTCCTGTTCTTCTATCTCGCGAACGGCATAAGGCAATCCGCCAAACCGCACGTACTCATCAAACGCATCCATTTTATCGATCTGCCTAAATGAAAGAAACTCGGCAAACGATAATGGAAATACTTTGATCTCAATGCCACGGCCACGAAAGATCGTGTTGATATCATGTGATAGCAGCTTGGAATTGGAGCCGGTAATGTATACATCTGTATTGAATTCAGCCTTGATCGAGTTGACTACTTCTTCAAATCCCTCCACAAGCTGAATTTCATCCAGGAACACATAATATAACTCCTCATCCCGGATAGCCTCTGCTACGAAATGATAAAGAGCATCCCCATCCCTGAGTGCTTCCCATTTTTTCAGATCAAGCGAAACCTTGATGATATGATCTGAAGGAACGCCATCAGCCAGGAGATAGTCATAGTATATCTCATTCAAAAGAACCGACTTTCCGCACCTGCGGATGCCGGTAATAACTTTCACAATGTCCTTTTTCCTATATCGAATGAGCTTTTCGAGAAGCAGATCTCTTTTGATATACATCCTTTTATCACCTCACTGCTTATAATATAAACGCAAAACTTCAAAAAATCAATAGTTTTGCGTTTTGATAGAAGATAGAAAAAGAGGGCAGAACACTCACAAATTTCTCTGTGAGCATTCTGCCCTCTGTCGATCAGCACATTGAAGCTGTTCTACATACTGTGGCGTATGTACTGTATTCATAAACTTGCGGCCAGCGTCTTCAAAAGCGCTGCCATTTCCGGCTTCTGAAGCAGCTTCATCAGAAGCGCTGCATCTGCCGACGTTTCGTCTGTATTTGTATCAGCCGCTTCTCCAGCCGTATTAGGGAAAACTGCCTGTTCAGGACCTGCGGTCTCGTTATTTCCGGAGGGATCCTTCTTCCCGGAATAAAACGCTTCCTCCATCCTCTGTGCGTTCAGGCAGCGGTCATCGTCGATAATGTGCGAATATACATCCGCCACCATTTTCAGCTGTGCATGACCGGAATCGCCCTGCACCGACTTCATATCCCCGCCGTTCAGCTTCAGCTTATACGTAATGCTGGTATGGCGGATACTGTGAAACACAACCTTCGGGAGATCGTTCTTCCGGATCAGTTCGGAAAAGAGCCTGTTCATGTGAGAGGATTCGACCGGCCTTCCGTTCGTGGAAGCAAACACAAGACCGTAATCCACATAGTCTTCACCGAACAGTTCCTGAATCTCTTCCTGATCCTTTTTGTGCTGGACCAGCATCTCTGCCACAGTCCTGGGAAGGAAAATCTTCCGCACGCTGGTTTTGGTCTTCGGCTCTTTCAACACAAGTGTCGTGTTCGTGCTGCGAATTGCGGGAGGAAACCGGCGAATGACACCCTTATCGCCAAGAGTTTCCATAGAGACCCGGTTGACACGCTGCAGCTCTTTATTGATAAAAATATAGGACTGCCCGTTTTCAATACTGGTCTGAGAGATATCAACACAGTCCCATGTCAGACCGAGCAGCTCCCCCATCCGGAGAGTACAGGAGAATGCCAGGTTCATACCGAGCTTCAGATCGTCATTTTCACATAAATCCAAAGCTTTGAACAGCACGTCCGCTGTCCAGATGTCCCGCGGCGTGTGTTCTTCTTTCGGGAGTGTTGCATGTTCCACCGGATTTCTCGTCATTAGTTCCCATTTGACAGCCTGGTTAAAGGCGTTCCGAAGGAGTTTATGGATCTCCCTTACAATATGCGGGGAAACAAATTCGTTCCTTGGGCGCATGTTGTTTGGCACAACGGATCTCACAGACAGCAAATCCCGATAGTATTTATCCATTATCCTCGGTGTGACATCCTCCAGTTTCATATCCCCGATAATAGGAGATATGTAATTTGAGATCAGGGCTTTTCTTCCCTCATAAGTTGAGATTGCCCAGGTATTTACTCCGTAGATTGCCATATATTCCGCCAGAAGATCATTGATCGTCTTCATTGACGGCGCGATGAATTCATTGTTTTCCTGTTTGAACTCCACTTCCAGCTTCCGCTTTTTCGCTTCCGCCATGGTGTCAAACGATTCCCATTTCTGGCGCTCGTTTCCATTCTCATCCGTATATCGGTAGACAACGGAAAACTTTTTCCGCCGTTTGATGATCGATGCCATAGAAGCCTCCTTACTGCATACCGTGGCTCTCCACGGCATTTACTTTCCTGTAATGCGTCTGGCTTTGATACCATTCCTCAAAGCTATCCACCATGACGCGCATCTTGCCTGCAACCATAACCGTTTCAAACCAGCCCTTTTTGATGAGCCAGTAAGAATTGGTCTTCTTAAGTCCCAGCATCCGTCCCATCTCCATGACGGACATGCTCTTTTTTCTCATATGCCTCACGTCCTTTCTTGGTAAGCGCTTTACCTGCCCCCATTCTATCGAACGCCCGGCTTGTTTTTAAGGATGTCGCCAGCTGAAAAAAGTACCGGCGACATCCTTGACATATTCAGGCCAATGCATCCAGCCATTCATCAAAGCTTTTCTTGGAAACGCGGATACGGCCTCCGATCCGGACGCAGTGAAACAGGTTCTGTTTCACCAGGCTGTACGCAGAGGTACGGCAGATCCCCAGGATATCCTGAATCTCATCCACGGTATATGTTCTTTTATCATCTCCGCTGCTGACTTCATTCCGTACAGCTTCCTGATTCATTTTTGCGATAACATCTTCAAACATTGCTCTTTGCCTCCTGTTCGATCGTCAGCTCCTTCGGGATTCTCATGATCCCCATGCTGATCTTTATGATTCTGTTGATTTCCTTCATATGCTCCGCCGGGATCCTTCCGAAATATTTCATCACCCGGCATTTGTCGATCGTTTTGATCTGTTCCAGCTGCACCACCGATGCCGTCTTGAGTCTTCCGACCGGCGGTAGGATATAATGTGTCGGCTGGTCTTTTTTCTTATCCGTGTGGGAGGTCATCGTTGCCACAATGATCGTGGAGCTGTGGAGGTTGCCGGTGTTGTTCTGTAAAACCACCACCGGCCTCTTGCCTCCTTGTTCGGATCCCTTGAAGGGATTCAGGTTCGCCAGGTAAATGTCTCCCCGGCGGTATGTCCAATCTGTTTTCATTCCCTTATTCAGCTCTCCTTATGAGAATATCTTGTTCCTCCTGTGTAAAGGCAGGCCACTGCCGCAATCTATACTGACCGCACAGCCGGCCTGCCGTTCATCTTCAATATGCTCGTCCTCCTATTTGTCCACGACACCCCGGAGAACCGGACAAAATGTCCGATGGGAAATACATCAGGCGGCAGGCCTGCTTGCCTGCGCTCATGGGAGTCTCACCCCTCCGCGGTTCTCGCCGAGCCGCCCTAAGACGGAAGTATCATTATCCCCTTCCCCAGGTCATGGCCGCCGCCGGGTGCAGTCCCGGCATTTGCAATAGGTTTGAACCGCTCCCGATGAATTCCTGCCGTCATAGAAAAAAGTGCTGCAGTATCCGTCCGATCATGGCGAACCTCTCTTAGGCTCTCTGGGGAAATCAAGAATCAGAATGTGCCTGATGAAATGTATATTCAGTTGTCAAAGTGCGCATGGCAGCAACTTCGCTGCTCTGAAGTCAGTGTAATAAGAAAGTACTGTTTCCGTTAGAGCCTGTCACGCCCGGTTTACCGGGTCTGTTACACCCGGTTACAGTTTCGCGGACATGACAAACAGATCCTGGGCAATGTCTCGGAGCTCCTTTTTCCGCTTTGCGAGAATACGTTCCTCGGTATCGGTCACTTCACGTTTTCCCCGGATCAGATAGTCAAGGGTTACTCCAAAGTATGTGGAAATATCGATCAGCAGGTCGATCGATGCGCCGCTCTTGCCGGATTCGATCTTCCGGATATGATCCTGGGAAATGTAAAGATTGCAGGCCATGGTTTCCTGCGTTTCATTATTCTTCTTGCGGAGTTCCTTGATCCTGGCTCCGCATGCTTTCATATCAAACATGATTCTTTCCTCCGATTTCTGAAATTTGTTGATTGGTCAAATCTCAGAACCGGAGGAGATCGGCATCTGCAGCCCGAAAAGGCCTTTGCCGCTGCCCGGTTTTCCGCGCAAAAAAATAAGAGGCGGCCGCTTCCACAGTTTCCTGCAAAAACAACCGCCTCTGTTTGGTTAGCCTGTTCCAATTTCTGTCACCCGTCCGTTTCGTATACAATGCTGTCTGTTGTTTTTGCATCGCACACTCTAATGGGCGGCTGTGACAGGGCTTGCTACAGGGCCTGTGACAATCCTGTTACATTGAAATTATCTTCAAAATCTTTTTTCGCGCTGTGACACCGCAGTTACACGGCTGTGACAATCCTGTGACAGGACTCTTTTTCAGTTTATTACCAGTATTTCACACAAAAAACTGTAAACGCAAAGAAAGGGTCTGCCGCAGCGGTTAAACCACTGCCGACAGACCCCTATTTCGTCCCTCATTATTCTTTTACATGTGTCCGCAGCGCGAGCAGATTCTGTACTTTCTGGTATTCCTCCTCCGCGAGCTCATCCCTGGCCATCTGATCGTAGCGTTCTTTCATTATGCTGTTTCCGGTTGCTTCGGCAGCAATCGAGATCCAATAATAGGCATCCTGTATTCCCGGTTCAAGGCTTAAGGCACGGGAAGCATACTCGATGATCCTGTGATAATCCCTGCTGTGCCCAAGCATGGTCAGAAGTTCTCTCGCAATGTCAATGAATACCTGATTGTAATGTGTCGTATAAGGGATCAGCCAGGAGCCCATATCCAGTTCTCCCAGTTCAAACAGGCGTCCCTGATACAGTTCAAAGGCCTTCTTAAGTGTCCCGGCTTTCTCGTCCGGATTCGCAGTAGATTTTGCCTTCAGGTACAGGCTTTCCATTTCTTCCGCGTCTGTAACGATATGGACGTCATCCAGCAGTTCAAGCATCCCGGACTTCACATCGATGACCTTGGCATCGTGGTATACGGCCAGATCATTATGCAGACGGTAGATCGCCTGACGGATGTTTGACCGCGCCGACTTCTCCGGCTCATCCGGCCACAGATCTGCGGCCATGCTCAGCTGATCAACCGGTGTTTTATGAAGGATCAGATATAACAGGATCACCCATCCACGCCGGTTAGGATGCGCCAGATCCTGCTCACGGATGCGTCTTCCATTGATTTCCATGCTGTGCTGGCCGAGGATGTTATAGCGTATCCTCAGCCTCCCGTCATCCGGTGCGTCATTTGAAATATAACGGCGCTCCGCTTCCAGACGGCGCTTCTGCAGCACCATCATCATAGCTACGAAACATGCCAGTTGAAGAGGTTCAGGTTGGGAAATATTTCGGATCGGATTTCTTACAACCATGTAGCCCAGGGGATGCTGGCCAAAGGGAACGCCGATTACCGCCCTGGTCTGGAGTCTTTGATATGCTTCATATTCCTTCGGATGGGTTTCCCGTATAGCCTCTGTATCTGGGATGATCATAGGCTTCTGACTAACCAGGTGCTCTGCCCATGTGACGAACTCATCGGTCATCTCAAACTCATGAAACAGGGTTTCCTTCATAGGGCCGGCTTCCACATCGTACCACATCTCGGGACGCCATAATTGCGAACGGAGATCCGCTATCAGAATGCCGCACCAGTCAGCACCATAGAATTTGCAGGCTGCCTTCATAACACCAACCGCGATCTCCATGGGATCTTCGATGTTATGCAGGGCTGCTTCCGTTTCCACAATGATTTTGAAAAGCTCGTCCTCAAACACATACCGCTGATATTCTTCCTCCGAGATCGTGCGGTATTTACCGGTGGTGTCGTCGGACTGTTTTTCCCTTGACCTTCCTAACGAAAAGATCTTTTCCAACATACCATCACCTCATTTCAGTATACTTCGACAGATTCCAAGATATATAAAAAACCGCAGGACTGCCTTGTCGTAACCCGGCAGCCCTGCGGACATCCTTCGTATTGTATTTATGGCTGCCAAGTGTTTACATTGGCAACTACTATCAGCTTAGTCCTTTCTCGTCTGGATCCTCTTCCCATACTCCGCAATTCTTCTGGCGGTGTCACGTATCAACATTCGGGTCTCCATGTCACATTCCTTCAGGATATTGGAGATTTCCACATCAATCTGGATATCGAAATACTGGTCGGAGGTATCTGCAAGATAGTAGTCTACGCCTGTATTCAATGCCTTTCCGATCTTTACTGCCAGCGGCCAGGAAGCACTGACGGTGCCTCTTTCCACATCCCCAATATGTTTGGAGGAGCAGTCACACTTTTCGGCTAAATCCTCCAGCGTATACTTTTTGGCATTTCTTGAATCACGGATGCGGCGGCCGATCTGTTTTCTTTCTTCTTCTGTAAAACTGGGTTTCACCGGGCGCCACCTCCTTCCGACATTTCTTCATCTTTATTATAGAAAATCCATCGGAAGGACTCCATAAAGCAGCAAGGTAACAGTTCCCTTGCAAAGGTATGTTTCGCAAAAAAATTAGCAGTTAGGGGCGTGCAACCTTTGGCATGTGTTCTGATCATGACCATTTCAGATTCTCCTTTCGTAAGCGATGAATAATCATCCGTTCGTAAAGTTGGCAACGGCTATCGGGGAAGCCGCGGAATCAGGCCGGCAGCTCCCCTGGATTTTCGGGTGTATATGTTTCAGTATCCATCTGTCCTGAACAGCGTTCCTTTATAAAATCACTCCATGGCATTAGTTGTTCGATGCTTGCGGGCGAATCTTTGTGGTCCGGCATGAACAACAGCAGGGTGTACAGATACTGGAACGGGTTCAGGCCATTGGCCTTGGCGGTCTCAATAAGGCTCATGACGATCGCGCTTGCTTTCGCGCCGTCCTCCGTGTCGTGGAACAGGAAATTCTTCCTTGACGTTGCGTAGACCTTCGCTTTCCGCTCCGCCGCGTTGTTCGAAAGCTCGCACCTGCCATCGAGGAGGTAGTTCATCAGGGATTCCTTATGGTTCCTGGCGTAATTCACTGCCTTCTCCAGCTTGCTTCCGCCCACCGGCGAAAGGGTGTCGATCCATGACCAGAAGCTTTCCCAAACTGCAGGCTCTGTCCGGAGGCGGATGGTCTTACGCTCATCCGCGGACAGGTCCCTGTATTCCCGCTCCATGAAGAACAGGCGGTTGCAGAACAGGACCCCTTTTTCCGCCGGGAGCAGGTCCTCACGGGCGGCGATGTCGCCCTCCGGTTCCGGGATGGCCTGTTCAGAGTTGATGTCCAGGAGCCTGAGGTCCTTCCGGCGTTCTTTGGGGACCGCCTCGAAGAACTTCCGCCGGCAATGGGCAAGGCAGCATACGATGATGACCCCTGTGAGCGTGCCATACGCGCTGTACCCGTCACAATGGACATACCCGGAAAAACCTTCCAGAAAGGCTGCGGGATATTTTCCGGCGCGGCCCGGCTGGTAGTCATAAAGGACGATCCCCGGAAGCCCGTCCGACCCGGTAAGGTATATCCAGAAATAGGATTTCGCCTGCGCTTCCCGGTCCTTCTCATGGAGGACCTGGCATGGCACCTCGTCCGCGTGGATCACTTCCCGGCCCAGGAACTTCTCGTGCAGGGCGTCATAAATGGGGGAAAGATAATCCAGGGAGCACCTGTTGTACCAGTTCCCGATCGTCTCCCGGGGCAGCGGCACTTCCTGAAGCCCCCAGTCCTTCTCCTGCCGGTAGAACGGAAGGTAAAGGCCGGACTTGTCATACATGACCGTGGCCACCATGGACGGGGATGCCGGGCTGTGGCTGAGGAGGGGTGTCGGCAGAGCTGCCCTGGTGATCGTCGTGACATCCTCTTTCCGGCACACCGGGCATACCAGCGTTTCCTGGAAATATTGGACCCGTTCCACTTTCGCGGGCGTGATCCGGAGCTCCTCCCGGCCGAACTGCCAGCCGAGGTGCTCCATCGGGGCGCCGCAGTCAGGGCAGTTACGGCCGCCTGCGGGGACGGGGATGTCCACCCTGCGTACCGGGAGTGCTTCGTAAAGATCCCTGCGCATCGATTTTGCCTTGCTTTTCCTCGTGTGCTCTTTTACCAGGACTTCATGGCCTCCGGCTGTCCGGATCTCGTCCCCGGGTTCTTCATCATCGGGAAGTCGTCCTGTTTTTTCGCTGGATGTGCCGAAGATCTTCCGGTTGAGCTCGTCCAGGGTCTCCTGAAGGTTGGCGATCGTACGCCGGAGATCCGTGATGGTCCCGTTCAGGTTCCTGATGGTCTCGGCCTGCTCCTGCGTCTGCTGCTCCAGGTGCTCGATGTATTTCTGGATGTCCGCATATGGTCCTTCCGCCATCCTGCTGTCCTCCCTTCCATAGTCTTTCCTCTATTATAAAGAGGATGCTGGGGCACGGCAAACCGCCTGGCTGTGGCCATCCGTCATTCTGACGGTGGACAACCCCTGCTTTTTACCGGCCGGAGGCCTTCCCGGGGAGGGGAAATGACCTGAGGAAAGGGCAAATTGTGGATATCTCCGATTCGCTTTTTCTCACACCTGCCGGGATAGCGTATACGGGCATTCCGGGTGTGGATAAAAAAATGCGCAGGTACGGAAAAAAAACAAATATTCTACGTTTTGCACAAAAGGCAGAGCCTAAAAATCCTTCCTGCCGGACCCTCCGTGGATCGCGTTCGGCTGCTCGATGGAAAGCCCCTCCAGGAGCCACCGGTACTGCTGCCTGGTGAGGGCGCGTACTTCGGAAGCATTACGCGGCCACTGGAAGCGCCCGTTGTCGAGCCTCTTGTAAAGGATCACGAACCCGGTCTGGTCAAAATGGAGGGCCTTGATCCTGTCCGACTTCCTCCCACAGAAGAGGAAGAGCGCATTTGCGAAGGGATCCATGTCGTAGGTATCGCGGATGACCGACATCAAGCCGTCAATAGACTTGCGCATGTCAGTTCTTCCGGTCACCAGGTAGATCTTAGAAACACGGGAAAGGTCTCCTAACATGACAGCCCTCCCAGCGTGTACAGGATATTCCTGATCGTGGCGGCGCTTGCGCCGTCATGGAAATCGATGCGGACATTCCCTACGAAGACATTCGCGGCGACCGTCCCGCCTCCCGGAGCTGTAGGATCGCCTCCGGCAAGTCCGTCACTCCCACTACGGACTGCGAGGGGGACGACCTCCTGCCTGGGGCCGTTGCCTGAGACGCGTGACGGCTGCGGGATATCATAGCCCCTGCCACGCAGCTTCTTAATATAGTAATGCAGACTATTGTGGCTGATGCCGTTCGCCTCGCACCATTTTCTTTCGCTGAGGCCGCTTGAACGGCATTCCCTGATAGTTTCGAACCATTCCAGGTCAGAACGAACGTTGTTCTTTTTCATAAATCATTCCACTCCGTTTCTTTTTAATTTCGGGAGTGGCTGATAGATCGTCACATGAACGGGCTTTATGTGACCGGATATCTTTAGCGCAAAGGACTTGCAGGGGATAGGACCACTCCATGCGTCCATTATCCCTTCTGGCTAAAGTACCCGCAATCCGCCCGATTATTCATCGCTTACCTCCTTTCCAGGCGCAGACCATCTGCCCGGAATCAGGAGAAGCCTTGCCCAACGTAAGCAGTGTTCTACGCCACCCATAAAAAATTGTCGTTGGGCAAATATAGTGAACCGGTTATGAAGCAGTCTACCTGTATAACAGGATCGCTATTTCACATCCCCGGCTAACACCCATTGTATGGCAGCAAAAATGCCATCTGCCTCAGGAATCGACCTGTTGCAGATGGCATCTCCATCATCATTAATATACAGTTTTTTGAAATTATCATCCGACTTTTGGTTTAGGCATCTATCCAATCCACCATTCCGGAGTCAGATCCCCAAGCATTACCTCTTACTATTACTCTTCATCATCACGATTCTCGGTGCAGATGTCATCCAACCAGCCTTCATCGTAAACCGATCCGCAGTCCTTGTATGGAACTGCCCTCGGTTTTCCCATCTTGTACCGCTTACAGTTCTTCGGTCCATAGCAGAAGCTCTCGAAACGGAATTTCTGGGTAATGCCCCAGTTGTATTCGATCGCTACGTTTGCCATACAAGTCCATTTGCAGGTGAAGCACTTTCCCTTCCAGGAACGGCTGTCCAGCATACGGCAGCCCCACCAGTCATAGACGGACAGTTCCGGCACTTCTCCAACCCAGGGCTCATGAGCATCCTCGTCAGGATCCGGCGCAGTTATAATCTTCTTCAAGCCGCCGACGCGGTAATAATCCGCATATTCCAGTTTCGGATACATCTTTGTCCAGGCTGTTCCCCCGATCTCGTCTCCGATGTGAAAATGAAATTTCATCATTTGCTTCTCAGAGATGGCAACCGCGAAATCTTTTTCTGCGCCTTCTGCCGTTCCGGACAGGAAAAGATTGTATCCTGTCATACTATGGGTACGGTTATCCAGCCGGTAGCGCCATACATTGGAACGCGGCTGGACAGAACGTATGGTGCCGCTGAACTCTATTTTTACCTGCGTATTTCTATCAATCATATGATCCTCTCCGTCAGCAGTTTTACCGAAAGCCTGCGGATTATTTTTCAGGTGTATAAGTCCAGCCGTGATCATCATGATAGACCATCAGCTTTGTCATACCTCCATCGATACAGATGTTTTCACCGGTAATAAATCCTGCCTTGTCCGAGCAAAGGAAGAGTACCATATTGGCAATATCCATCGGATTTCCGACGCGGCCGGCGGGCTGCTGCAGTGCATCCGGCCCTTCATATACGCGGTAAGATGTATCAATCCATCCCGGAGAGATAGAATTTACTCGCACCTTCCCGGAAAAACTTGCCGCCAGTGCATGCGTCAGTGCCGCGATACCGCCCTTGGCTGCCGTGTAGCTTTCCGTCTGCGGCTGGCTCATGCGGTCACGGGAGGAAGAAATATTGATGATGCACGCTCCCTCCCGGAAATAAGGCGCAAAGAGCTTGGACAGGTAGAAGGGTGCGGTAACTCCGACGGAAAACGCATATTGGAAATCCTCATAGCTGCATTCGTCGATGCCCTTCATCAGCGGCAGCGCATTGTTGATCAGATAGTCAATGCCGCCGCTCTCACAGATCACTTCTCCGGCAAATGTCTCGAGAACGGCTTTATCGGAGGTATCTCCGACATAGTGGTCTCCATCGGCCTTGTCGATCACATATACTCTGACTCCCTGCTTCCGGAATTCTTCAGCTATACATTTCCCTATTCCGTTCGCACCGCCGGTCACAACAGCCACCTTTTTCCCATCTGCAGGTGCACCGACGTTCTTCTTCGGGACTGTCAGCTTCATGTAAAGGCCCGTTTCGTCCTGTTCCGGCTCCTCCGGGATCGATTCACACAGGCTATGTGCTGCCAGAGATGCCGTTACAGCAAGGCAGACAGCGTCCACCAGGTCATCCGGATTGCACTTGAACTCTATGGCCTTCTCCCATAATCCGGTCAATGGTTTGGCCGGAAGGTATTTTCCCAGGATGTTCACTCTTTCCATAAACCCGGGAAATTCCTTCTTGCGGGTTATTAACACATGGCCATGCAGTCTGGCAAAGCCTAGTTCCGGATGGCTTTCCAGGATTCTGTTCCTGTACTCCGGGTGATGAATCAAAAATTCGTCCAGTTCACGGATCTTTGGAATAATATTGATCGACTGTTTCGCCAGACTTTTTCCAAGCACCCGTATGTTTTCCTGTTTCTGTTCTTCCTCCGAAGCGGCATAAACCGCCTGACGGCATGGTACCGGAAAAATCGTTGAAGAACGGGACTCCAGTTCCTTTCGTGCAAGGTCATCGGGGCGGATCTGATCAACTCTGCTTCGAAGGCCAATGACCATATCGATCAGAAATGCATCGAATTCGGGATAATGATCAACCAATGCCTCCAAAGAATCGAATCGTTCCAGGAGAAACTCTCCGTAATTCAGAATACAGGCGATCCAGCCACCTCTGCAGCCATCCACGCCTATGTATCGTCCGTCATTTATGCTTATCATGATCCTGCTCCTTTTGCTTATTCTATTCCTCACTCCATACCCGGACCCCTGTTTCCCTTTGCGATCCAACCAGGCTTTTCAGCATGGACTTCCCTAGTGAAATCCGGAGATTTCCTTAGATGCTGTAACAGTCGGTTTTCCCGTTTAGTCAGTTTTATTGAGTCATTTATTGGGCCATTTATTGGGTCAGCACTTATAGATTTTTCATAAGCTCACAGAACTTATCGAACTGTATGGCTCCATTCAGATTCAGGTCTTTACTCTGGAAAACCATATAATAGCGGAAGCTGCTGCCGGCCATATTTTGCCATGCCCGTCCAAGCTCCAGTTTATATTTTGTCTCGGTATTCTCCAGATGGTCTCCCTTCGTCTCGATCAGGATCGTTTTCCCGCTTTGTGTCTCCACGATAAAGTCTGGATAGTGCTTCACGAAGCCATTGATACAGAATCCCTGGCGGGAGATATTCCTGTGCCACCAGCGGACGTTAGGCATGGCCGTAAGAGCCATTACCATGTCATACTCAAAACCATTGACTTCTTCCTCTGCCTGATAAAGGCTCTTCCCAAACGTATTTGTGGTCCGAAGCGGCGCAATCGTATCCGGCAACTTATAATAAGGTTCTGCAACGATACGTTCGATCTCAATCCAGTTCTGGAATGTTTTCAGGTAATGTGCATCCAACAGGGCTTCCACATACTTTCTGATCCGGTATGCAAATCCCTGCGGTGCCTGTTCCAATGCGGCTAACGTTTCCCT
>JBGUNJ010000127.1:0-4002 GCA_045117315.1 Lachnospiraceae bacterium
TAGTTAATTGCAAAATTCCAGAAGCCGCATAAATACGGCATTCTTTACTTCAAAAATAAAACAACTCCTCACTGAATTGTGGTAAAATTGAGTTATCCAGAAACAATCCACCACACCACAGAAAGGAGTTGCTAATAACATGATACCACGAAATCAGCTTGAATTGGCAGATGTTTTTTCAGAATGTCAGGATATTTATGAATCTGACAAACCCCAGTTTCTTTTATTACTCGAAAACCACATTGATTTGGAGGTTTTGATCCCCAGATCTTTCTTTCGGAATTACTATTCTTATACTGGCAGACCACGTACTTACCCGCTTACTGCCATGCTCTGGGCTCTGTTCCTTCAACGTATTCTTTCCATTCCTACGGACTCTCTTCTTATTGTATTTCTCCACTACTCCAGACACCTGCGCCAGTTCTGTGGTTTTGATAAGGTTCCGGATGCTTCCAAAATCACTCGGTTCAAGCAGGCTTTTGCGGATGACATCAAGGATTTCTTTGAACATCTGGTCGACCTTACTGAGCCGATCTGCCAGGCGATTGACTCTGCCCTGGCCAGCATGACCTCCTTTGACACCTCCGGGATTGAGGCCTGGGTTACGGAAAACAATCCCAAATACGCCAACAGCCTTATTCGAAGGCTAAAAGCCTGGAAAAAAACCCACAATATCGACGATTCGTACGACCCCTACAAAGCTGCCTATGCCTCCATGCCTTCATCCGCCGCAGCAAACCCGGAGGTTAAGCAGATGTATATAGACGGGCATTTCTGCTATGCCTATAAAATCGGGATCGTCACCAATGGGCTCGGGATCGTCCGCCATCTGGAATTCTATGATGAGCAATACTATCAGGATCATCCCTATATCCAACGGGATACGAAGGAAGACTCTCCGGATGAGCAGAAAACGGCCGGTGATTCCAAGCTCCTTATCCCAACGCTCCGCAGTTTCTTCAACGAACACCCACAGATCCTTCCAGATGTTTTCCTCGGTGATGCGGCTTTTGATAAGATCGAACTTTACAAAGACCTTCTTACCGGTGAAACATTCGGAATGAGTATTGAAGGAGACGGCATTCATTTCAACAAAGCTTATATTCCACTCAATACCAGAGGCGGCCTTGGCAATCAGGATTATACTGTCAACGAGGAGGGCATTCCATGCTGCCCTCATGATCCTTCCCTTCCCATGAAGCCGGAAGGAAACACTTCCAATCTGCGTTCAGGCATTCCAACACTTAAGTTCGTATGTCCCAACATGAGCTGGAAAAAGGATCCGGAAACTGGTAAGTACCGCCGAAAATGCCACTGTGAGAATCCATGCACCACATCTCCAAGTGGACGGATGGTATATGTTTATCCTGAACAGGATCTGAGGACCTATCCCGGCACCGTCCGTGGAACCGAAGAGTGGAAGGAAACCTATAAGATACGGACAAACGTAGAACGCACCATCAACCACTTCAAAGACAGCTTCGGTCTGGCTGGGAGAAAAACCCAGAACAGGAAAACCCTCCGTGCCGACCTTTATTTGTCGGGTATTACCCAGCTGATCACTGTACTTCTTGCCAATAAGATACACAGACATGAATACATACGCAGCGTAAAACCTTTAGTTGCATAGATATTATCCTGTTCATCGTATCAAATCGTACATTTCTGAGCCTGTTCATACCGAATGGGCTGGTTTTTGTGCCAAAACAAAGATTTCATCAGTTCACGGATCACCTCCCAGCCGAAAGACACACCTCATACCGCCTGGCTCACAGCCTGTTTTCAGTCAATACTTCGAATATTCAGTTGATTTTTGAGGCGTTTCGCAATTACCTATTAAGGATCTTCCGGGAAGAAAATTCCTGAGTATCTTCTTTATCATAACGATGTATTTTGGCGGAGGTCTGATCCCAACCTACCTGGTGGTTAAGCAGACGGGTCTTATCAACAGTATATGGGCACTGTTCCTTCCGGGGGGTGTTGCTGTCGGGAATATGATCATTGTGCGAAATTATTTTGAACACAGTATTCCGAGAGAAATGGTGGAAGCTGCGGAGATTGACGGAGCATCCAAATGGACAACGTTCTTGAAAGTGGTTGTGCCTTTGTCAAAACCGATCATGGCGGTTATGGTAGTGTTTAGTATGGTGGCATACTGGAATGACTGGTTTACAGCGTTGATCTATCTGACCGGCCAGGGTAAGGCTCCCCTGCCTCTGGTTTTGAGAAATATCCTGATCAAGAGTTCTGCAAGCGCCAGCCAGGCGAGCACAATATCCGGAGGATATGCAGAGCTGAATAAACTTACTGAAATGATTAAATTTGGATCGATTATTGTTGCTGCAGCACCGATGCTGATTATTTATCCGTTCGTACAGAAGTATTTTGAGAAAGGTATGATGGCCGGTGCAGTTAAGGGTTAATGGTCTTTAGAACAGACCGGAAAGGAAAAGAGTATGAGAAACGGAATGAAAAAAAGTTTGGCATTTGTATTAACAGCGGGAATGCTGATCAGTGCTGTGAATATGACAGCATTTGCAGAGGCGAACACGGATACTTCTCAAACAGAATTTCATATCCTCGGGGGAATGAGCGCCCTGAGCAAAGGTTACGATGACAATGTAGTCTTAAAGGAACTCCAGGAGAATGCAGGTATCAGCATCAACTGGGAAACCATGAGTGATTCTCTTAGTGAGCAGGTGAATATCCGTATTGCCGGCAATGAGCTTCCGGATGCTTTTATGGGCGTTGGCTTTAGTAACTATAATTTGACCAGCTATGGCGAAGACGGCACATTTATTGATCTGACGCCCTATCTTACGGAAGAGTATATGCCGAATTTGGCAAAAATTCTGGATGAACATCCTGAGATCAAAAGTGCTATCACTATGGATGATGGCTGTATTTACGGGCTTCCCGCCGGTGAGCAGATGGGTACCGCCGGAATTGGAGCCGAGGAGGACTATAGCATTTTTACCATTCCGCAGTTCTCTATGATCAATAAGGCATGGCTGGACGATCTTGGATTAGAAGTGCCCACCACGCTGGATGAATTGCATGATGCTCTTGTCGCATTCAAAGAGAACGACATGAGCGCGAAATATTATGGAAACGATGCTGGCACTACAATCCCCATGAGTACCGGATTTGACCAATGGTGCTGGGGGCAGAATATCTTCTACGCAGGCTTTGGCTTTACCAACTGGCCCAATGATGTAATCAATGATCTGGTTTTGACTCCGGATGGAACAGTCGACTTTGTGTGCGACAATGATGAATATCGTGCTGCCATCACTTATTTCCATGATTGGTATGCAGAAGGTCTGATGGATGTAGAGATGTTCTCTCAGAGTGATACACAGCTGATTTCCAAATGCTCTCAGGGTTATGTCGGTGTATCTACCTGGTGGTACATTGAGGAGCTGATGGGTGATTATGCGGATGATTATGTATTCTTGCCGATTCTTGACGGACCGGACGGAACCCACAATGTAACTGTTCGTACCGGCGGCGGAACCAACAGTGGACAGTTGAGTATTACCAGTGCGTGTGAAAGTCCTGCAAATCTGCTGAAGTTCTTTGACCAGTGGTATGCTCCGGAGGTTGTGATGCAGCTGCAGTATGGTCCCATCGGCGTTTACTTCAATGAGCAGGATGAAAATGGCGTATGGCTGTCCATTACAGAGGATGAAGCAAAAGAAAAATTTGGTAAAGGCGCAGGGGAACTGAAAGGTGAAAATGAAGTGGCTGGACCGAAACTGATCCTGAGTGAGTACTATAGCACTACGTTCAAAATGGAGGATCGTGCCATTGAGCGTCTGACAGATCTTTATGAATTCTGGATGCCATATGTGGAAAACCCCACTGTATATCCGATTGACTGCGTATTTACAGCAGATGAGCTGGACACTATCGACTTTTATAAAACGGACTTTGAAAACACAGTTGCGGAAAATGAAGGTCTTTGGATCAAAGAAGGCGGTCCTTCCGATGAGGAGTGGG
>JBGUNJ010000128.1:0-3851 GCA_045117315.1 Lachnospiraceae bacterium
AACACCATATCGAGAGCTTTGAGGATCTGTACGAAAAGACCGATGCAGCCGTGGCCCGTTTTAACAGACTGAACGATATGATCAAAACGGCAGAATCCAAAATGGCGGCAAATCTGGCACTGCAGAAACACATCCAGAACTATGCAAAGACCAGGGACATTTATGCAGCCTACCGAAAGTCCGGATACAGCAGAAAATACTATGAAGATCACCGTGCAGAGATTATGCTGCATAAGGCGGCCAAGGATGCTTTTAACGAATCCGGTTTCACAAAACTGCCGACGATCGGGGAACTTCGCCAGGAGTATGCCGGACTGATCACGCAGAAGAAGGAAGCGTACAAAGGTTACCGGGAGGCCAAACGGGAAATGCAGGATCTTCTAAAAGCCAGACAGAATGTGGAACAGTTCTACGGAGATGATCTGAAAAAAGAACGGGAGGAAGCACGGCGGAAAAGTAAAGAATTGTAAGGATCATGGATCAGGGGCAAGGCAGAAACGGAACAATCCGTCACTGTCCTGCCCCGTCTTTTTTCTTTTTGCGGAACGCAGAACAACGGTCAAAAGAACCGTTCAGCCTGACAACGAAGTTGGCAATCATCGGGGATTGGGGATGTCCCCA
The DNA here is from genome assembly GCA_045117315.1 of Lachnospiraceae bacterium. Classification (GTDB taxonomy): domain Bacteria; phylum Bacillota; class Clostridia; order Lachnospirales; family Lachnospiraceae; genus CAG-791. The sequence continues at coordinate 622 of JBGUNJ010000128.1, forward strand.
ACAAGCTGGTTTCGCAGACCTGGACGGAAGGCCAGAATGCCGAAACGGAGCATCTGTATATACAGATGCCCAGCTTGCGAGTATGCGAGCTTGACTCAATTTTGTCGTGATTCGATTGTAGTAATCAGAGTATAAAAACATGTTTTTCCTGAGTTCCCTATTTATTTCTTATAGATGCGAACAAAATATTCCAATAATTACAAAGCACAGATTATGGCAAAAGGAACAAGTTCTTGTGTGAATTAACACAGATAAGGAGCAGTCGTCAATCAGGGTTGTTTCATGAGTCAAATAATAGAATACACACAAAGCTTATGAAATCAAGGGTTATGGACATTATACAAGATGCCCCGTAACCCTTGATTTTTTTGCCGTGTATAGGTATAATGTCTTATATAGTATAGGTATACGGCACCTATACAGAAAGGAGGCTATTATGCCTGTCACTGAAAAAACATACCCTGAATGGGTACAGGTACACCGTAAAAAAGGGACTACTGTAAAGAAGAAGGGAGATGCTTACTACTTATATAAGCGGACATCCAAACGAGTACCGGGAAAAAAATATCCACAGCCTGTAGATACATATATTGGTCTTATTACTCCGGATGGGGTAATTGAATCCCATAAGAGGAAAATATCCCTGACAGATATCGAAGTATGGGAGTATGGTTACTCAAAAGCAGTTTTTGATCTCTGTCCATCTGATTGGAAAAAACCTTTGGGCTCAGATTGGGAGAACGTTTTGAAAATCATTATAAACAAATGGTCTCCTACCACATATTTGAATAAAGACGGGGGTATCATGAAGGAAGAAGACTTCCATTATCAATTTCCTGCTCAGATGGCGTCACTGAACCGCCGCTTTTTTAGAAAGTATGGAATGGAACTGAAAGAACTAGATATATTGAAAACAATCTATTTGGTGGTGACTGAAAAAACAGAGGTGATTTCGAAAATAAGGGAAGAACAGCGAAGTGTGTTAGAACGATTTTCCCTGGAACTAGAGGTGTGAAAAGGAAGTATTCCTGACAAAACCGCTGATCGAATACATGAAAATTGTTCCTGATCCCAGAAGTCCCCGGGAAAAGAAACATGACCTTGCTGAGATGTTGACGTATCTGGTCGCGGCATATATTTGCGGACGGACTTCTCTTCGCCGATGCGTGGCATGGAGTAAGCGGAAGATAAAGTGGCTGAGAAAGGGAATGGCACTGAAAAATGGCATTGCCTCTGTTGCAACGATATCAAGATTGCTGAGTAAAATAGATGAAGAGTTATTCATCTATGCATTTATCGAATGGATCGGGGAAATTCTGCAGACAAAAGGACTGCATATCGCCATTGACGGTAAAGCAATAAAGGCGGCGGCCTCTAAAGTAGGTGGAGGAAAAACACCTATGATTCTAAGTGCGGTAGATGCAGCAACCGGTCTTATCCTGGCACAGCTCCCTATACAGAATAAAGAATGCGAGATAACAAAAATACCGGAACTGCTGAATCTTCTTGATATTCAGGGAAGTATTATAACGATCGATGCAATCGGTACACAAACCAGTATTATGCGCCAGATCAACGACAGCGGAGGTTGTTTTTTATTATCTGTCAAGGCAAACCAACCAGGTGCATACGAAGAACTGTCCCAACTTTTTGAAGAAGCTGCCAAAGATTACCGGAAATCCATAACGATTCCCGGTTTTCAGTCCCCATATGGCCATTTGCAGGATAAACTGGACCGGGATGAGACATTTGAGAGGAACCGTGACAGAGATGAGTACCGGAAATGCGTTGTCTGCAGTGATGTGTCATATCTTTCTAAAACGGAAAAAGAATGGCCGTTTATTCAAACAATCGGATGTATCAGGACAACCAGAATTCTGGAAATATTGGATGAAAACGGAAAAGATATCACCCCGAGCCCAGAGGAATTCCGAAGAAACGGGACAAGGCGACAGCCAAAGCCATCAAGTGGAATTTCAAAAAGTGATGACATACAAACAGTATATGTGGTTACAAATAAAAAGATGACCGCCAAAGAAATGCAGAAGTGCAGGCGGGATCACTGGAGTGTGGAAAACCGCCTGCACCATGTGTTGGATGATACCTTTCGTGAAGACAGATCTCCAGCCAAGGGATCCAAAAACAATCTGGCATTGATTCGAAAATTTGCCTACAATATCTTGCGAATCATGAGAATACAGCATTCCGTGAAGGAATCTTTGCCAGAAGTAATGGACTTGTTTGCTGATTCTCTTGAATTACTGCACAAATATATTTTCGAAGGTATCACTCCAATCAACTGATATAAACAGAATACAAGGATTTTTTTGATGTGTAAAGAGGGCAAGGGGGATTCTTGCGCTTTTTTTTGTATACTGTGTCCATTGCTAGAGTTTGGTCATGCAGAATAAAGAATGGATCTGATAGAACGGCTTCGTGAAACAACCCTGCCGCAGGCGCAATGATTAGGTGCAAACAGGGCAAACTCGTGATATACTTGTGGTTATGAGCGGACACCTCTTTCTGTCCGGTAAACAATGACTATTCAGGAGATAAACAGATATGATTCCTTTCAACGTTCCCCCCTTCATCGGGACTGAGCTTGATTATGTAAAACAGGCCATCGACGCTCACAAGATCTGCGGCGACGGCCGTTTCACCAAACAGTGCCACGCCTTTCTGGAGGAGCGCTTCGGCGCGCAGAAAGCACTGCTGACCACCAGCGGAACGACTGCCCTCGAGATGGCCACTCTTCTGTGCGGTCTGAAAAAGGGCGACGAAGTCCTCGTCCCCAGTTTCACTTTTTCCAGCACGGCGACCTCGATCGTCCTGACCGGTGCCACACCGGTCTTCATTGACGTCCGGCCGGACACGATGAATATCGATGAGACCAGGCTGGAGGAAGCCATCACAGACAAGACCCGCGCGATCATGGCTGTTCACTATGCCGGCGTCGCCTGCGAGATGGACACGATCATGGACATCGCGGCCCGTCACAACCTGAAGGTCATCGAAGACGCGGCGCAGGGTGTCATGTCCTCCTACAAAGGCCGCGCTCTCGGCACGATCGGGGATTTCGGCTGCTATTCCTTCCATGAGACCAAAAACTACTCGATGGGTGAGGGCGGCGCGCTGATCATTCGTGATTCCGCCAATAACGAGGATGCCGAGATCCTCCGTGAAAAAGGGACCGACCGCGCCCGTTTCTTCCGCGGGCAGGTGGACAAATA
>JBGUNJ010000129.1:0-5653 GCA_045117315.1 Lachnospiraceae bacterium
TGCTGAATTCGCTTCGCGAATGGGGCGAACGCCGTTCCACTCGGGTTTTTGCGCTGAAAATCGCGCAAAAACGCCTCGAATTCGAGGGGGCTGTAACTATTACGTTCCTGAACACGCCCTTTCGAGGGCGTGAACATGTAACAGGAAACACCGGGAAAACAGAAAAAAGCCGGATCTCCGGGGTCTTCAGAGAGATCCGGAGATCCGGCACGTTTCCGCGCTTTCTAACGTTTTATTCTTTATCGCGCAATACCCGTGACTTCAGTCGTGGGATACGCGGGCAAGACTCGCGGGCGAGTCTTGAATTTCTGTCCTTTTTTCAGCTTTTCATTATCTGAAAACAGGCAGGTCACGCAAGGAAGGGGTTGGAGGGGCGGAAAAGGAATTTCTCGGAGAGAACTTCCAGGCTGGATGCACCGCACATCTTCATGGTATCGACCAGCTCGGCGCCGATCTTTTCCGTATAGACCTTGACTCCTTCTTCCCTGCCGCCGTAGACAGCGGTCACATAGGGGCGGGCGATGATGACACCGTCCGCTCCCAGACAGAGTGCCTTGAAGACATCTACGCCGGTGCGGATTCCGCCGTCGACGAAGATCTTCATGCTGCCCCCGACTGCCTGAGCGATCTCGTAGAGGACTTCGGCAGTGGCGGGGCACTGATCCAGTACTCTTCCGCCGTGGTTGGAGACCACGATGCCGGAAGCTCCGGCTGCAAGGGCCTTCTTTGCGGCATCAACTGTCATGATGCCCTTGACGATAAAGGGCTTTCCGGCAGCTTTGATGACTTCTGCCAGTTCCTCCACGGTCTTGCTGCCCGCGGGCGGCTGCAGATTCTGCAGGAAAGGCAGGCCTGCCGCATCGATGTCCATGGCGACGGCAAAGCATCCGGAGGACTCCACCAGTGCGAATTTTTCTTTCAGGGTATTTACATCCCAGGGCTTTACGGTGGGGATACCGACACCCTTCTTTGCGGCGATGGCTGTGCAGGCAGCTTTCATGACAGTGGGATTGGTTCCGTCTCCTGTGAAGGCGGCGATGCCGGCGTCCGCGCAGGCGGATACAAGGATATCATTGTAGGCGACATCATCCAGAATCTCTCCGTAGTGAAGCTTGACAGCTCCGACGGGGCCTGCGAAAAAAGGATACTTCATTGTGTGGCCGAAAAAGTCAAAGGAAGTGTTCGGAGTCACATTTTCGGAGATGGTGTCCAGGTTGATGCGGATTCTCTTCCAGGCGTCATAATTGCGGATCGCGGTGTCGCCGACGCCCTTTGCGCCGGGACCGGGCATGGTGGCCCCGCAGGCCTTTCCGTTACAGACAGGACAAGCTTTGCAGTGAGGTCCGATACATGTGCGTGCGTTGTTAAGAATATCCTGATAAGTCATTGTTTACTCCTTCCTCTCTATTTTCCTATGTATAAAAAAGTGATTCTTCATGGTTTACGCCTGCGCGCCTGCGCGAAAACGCCTTACTATGCCGCTCTGGCGAGCGGCATAGCAGACAGGTGTGTACAGGAGTCAGTGAATTTGAATCAGTTTTTAAACAGTGTTCCGATCAGGCCGCGGCCAAGGCTGGCACCCAGGTTTCCGCCGATGGTCTTGCCGAACTTGCCGAAGTTTCCGCCCAGGATTTTGCCGGCCTCGCGTCCCACTGTTCCGGCGACGGAATTTCCGACCGATTTGGCAGCGCGCTTTTTGGCGTCCTCTGCTCTTTTTGCTTCGCGCTCGGCTTCTCTTTCCTGTTCTCTCCGGGCTTTCTCTTCTTCTTTTGCTCTCGCGGCATCGGCTTTGGCCTGCTCTGCCGCGGCAGCTTCCTCAAGGCCAAGTCTCTCCAGGAACTCATAGGCTGAGTCGGGATCGTGGTAATTGGCGTATTTGGAATAGAGCACACTGCCCTTTATGTTCTGATCTCTCTGGGAATCCGTAATGGCGCCCATGATACTTCTGGGAGGCAGGACATAACCCTTCTGGACGATGGCGGGTATTCCGTCTTCTCCCAGGAAGGAGATCAGAGCTTCGCCGGTGCCGAGTGCCTGCAGGGTCTCGAAGGTGTTGAAAGCGGGATTTTCCCTGAAGGACTGGGCTGCGGCGCGGACCGCCTTCTGGTCAGCGGGAGTGTAGGCGCGCAGGGCGTGCTGGACGCGGTTGCCCAGCTGGGCAAGGACTCCGTCGGGAATATCTCTGGGATTCTGTGTGCAGAAATAGACGCCCACACCCTTGGAGCGGATGAGCTTGACGACCTGTTCGATCTTCTCCAGAAGAGCCTTGTTGGCATCCTTGAAGAGCAGGTGGGCTTCGTCGAAGAAGAAGACCATCTTGGGCTTGTCCAGATCGCCCACTTCGGGCATCATTTCAAACAGCTCGGACAGCAGCCAGAGCAGGAAGGTGGCGTAGAGCCTTCCGTTGTTGATCAGGCTCTCGGAGTCCAGAATATTGATCATACCCTTTCCGCCTTCTCCGACTGTCATCCAGTCCATGATATTGAGGGCTGTCTCTCCGAAGAACATGTTTCCGCCCATATCTCCGTTATCCGTCTCCAGAGCGACGATCGCGCGGATGATGGCTCCGATGGAAGCACTGCTCATGCGGCCGTATTTATCGACAAAGTCTTTGGAGTGAGTCTGGACGTAATTGAGCATGGCTCTCAGGTCCTTGAGATCTACCAGCAGGAGATCATTATCATCCGCGATCCTGTATACGATACTCAGAATATCGCTCTGCAGGTCATTGAGCTGCAGAATCCTGGCCATCAGAAGGGGGCCCATCTCGGAGACAGTCGTGCGCAGGGGCATTCCCATCTTGCCGTAGATATCCCATAGAGCCACGGGGAAGCCCTGATAATTGAATCCGTGCTCAGCGAGTCCGAATCTCGCGATCCTCTCCTGCATATTGGCGTTATCCTGACCGGGGAACATAAGTCCCGCCAGATCTCCCTTGACATCCGCCATAAATACAGGGACACCCATCTCGCTGAAAGACTCAGCCATAATGCGGGCCGTCACAGTCTTGCCGGTTCCGGTCGCTCCGGCGATCAGACCATGTCTGTTTGCCATGCGGGGCAGCAGGAAGATTCCCTCTCCTGCATCGTTGTTCGCCACCCAGATTTTGTTGTCACGAAGCATTTTTACCCTCCTCAATAATAGATCAGAAGCTGTTTTTTGATTGACGGCTCAATGTTGACGTATTCCAAAAATTTATAATTGTTAAAGGTGATTATGCACACAATGAAGAGACTCATCAGAGGCGGGAATGGACCTACTGTAAGCCGGAAGTATCCGGGTCCATTGAAGTCAAAACCCCGGCGTCCGGATCGGTCAGGCCTGTCATGGGATATGGAGCCAGGCAGACATCTCCCACCCGGCTGTTGCTGACCCATCGCACACCTGCCCCGTCCATATACTGCCAGGAACCGTCCAGGCAGTGCCATCCGGTCAGAGGCTGTCCGCAGTCAAAGTAGAACCGGAGTCCCGCCTCCTCATACCATCCCTGATAGAGATAAAAATGAATGATGCGGTAGATCTCCCGGTAAGTCGCGGCGTCGAAGTGGATCCCGTCGGGTGATCCGAAGGAATACCGGATTCTGTTGTAGGCATCTATATAATGGACGTTCCTGAGATTTTCGATAGCATAGGCGTTGAAACTCTCTATGCGGCTGTTTTTGGCGTTGGGACTTTTGGAATCCACTACAGGAGTGACAGAAACAAAAAATGTCCTGGCGCCCCGGTCCTTCCACTCTGCCGCCTTCTGGTTCATATAGTCCACATAAAGATTTACGTTGCCAAGGTCATTGACTCCCATCAGGATCACGACATCCGTGTTTTCTCCGATCAGGTCGTCCACGGAAGGGGCAGCTGTATTGACCATCCAGCTGTAGCCCATGCTGTTCCGGGCGCACCAGTACTCATCTTCTCTTCCTCCGACATACATTTCCATACCGACGGTCCTTGAATCCCCTATAAAGACGACATTGCGCCGCGCGGCAGAATCCGCCGGGGATATCTCTTCGGAAAGACTGTCCTGATCATACCCGGGATCATCCTTTTTCTCCGGTTCGCCGGCGGAACTGCGGGAGTTTTTTCCTGCATATTTATAATAGAGCCTGCCGGAGGTAAGGGGCCGGGCAAGGGCAAAATTCGCAGTCAGATCCGGGAATATTTCATTGTCACCGAAGCCTGAATCTTCATCGTCAGAGAAACTGTCTGAAAAAATGTTCGGGGAATTCTCATCAACAGAATCCTCATCAACAGAATCCTCATCAGCAGAATCCTCATCAGCAAAATCCCCATCAGCAGAATTCCCATCAGCAGAATCCTCCTCAGCAGAATACTCTTCTGAACTGTAGCCTTCCGATGAAGGCTCCTCAGAACTGAAGCTTTCGGATGAATCCTCCTCAATACTATAGCTGTCGGATAAATCCTGCCTGGAGCTGAGGGACTCTTGATCTGCCAATAGACTGCCGCCGGGCAGATAACTCAGAAAACTGTACATTCCCGGAGGCGGGCTGATAAAATTATTGCCCGGATCATGATCGCCGCTGGATGAAATTTCGTTTTCCGCCGGAGATTCCCCGGCTTCTTCCGATTGGTTTTCTCTGCCCTCGTCCTCAGTGGAAGAGGTCTGGGAAATATCCGCTGACACACTGTCCTTGTAATTGTCCCGGCTGTCTTCATTCAGTCCGGCATCTGGATCGGCTGATTCCTCTTTTAAAGGCGGAACAATGGAGAGAAAAGGCACTCTTCCGTATGATATCCCTTCAGAAGATTTTTCATTGGATGGTTTTCCTGCGGACGGAGAACTTGTGGAGCTTTCAGGGTAAGAAGGAAAAAATCCTGCACTTCCGGCCGACTGGTCCCTGTTCTCATCTTCCTGCCCCTTGCCAAAGGCAGTCATTTTTCCGGCGGTCCTGCTCTGCATATCTGCAGCCATTTTTGCGATGGCGGGGCCGCCGAAAGACAGGGCAAATGAATTCATCCTGTCCAGAATCCGTCCGCTCTCTTTTTTCATGAGCCTGTGGGCTTTTGCCCTGACTTCTGCCCGGATGGCATCTGAGCGGAGGGAATATCTGCTCATATCTGAAGCCGGAGGGGTACTGCCATCATATTTTTCCACAGTATCTGCAACAGCCTCTTCAAAATATTCCCGGATTTCTTCGGGGACGGTGGGGATTTGATCATCTTCTTCAGGAGGAAGGCGATCGGTATCAATATCCCATCTCTGCAGAACGGACTCCTGCTCCGGACTGTCAGATGCCTGCTTATCTCCCTCTTCAGCAGTCAGGGGGATTCCGGTATCCTCCGTCAGATGCGGGACCGGTAATTTCTGCTGTCCCTGCGGGCATGAGGCAGCGTCTGCAGGTATGCAGGCAGCAGCAGTTCCGGCATGCAGGGCCAGGACAGCGCCCGCCATTCCCAGTGCGGCAGCGCGCAAGACCGGTTTCCGTTCTTTTATGCAGGCAGACGTTTTTTTTGATTCTTGTCTTTTATTATATCGCAAAAGAAATAGTCACTCCATTCCTACATATTATGATGTCGGGGTCAAAACGTGGTAAAAGTAAATCCGTATCGTCAATATACACAAACACCTTGGACACGCTCTCGCTCAATCCTCGCTGGCAGCGGTACTAAGGGCGCTAAAAACCAGCGCCCAAGTACC
>JBGUNJ010000130.1:0-34486 GCA_045117315.1 Lachnospiraceae bacterium
CCGGAAGAAACAGACGAACAGATCATGAGAAAAGAATTGTAAGGCTCGCGGAGTGAAGCTCTTAAGGTATTTTTATGAAAAAGAAAATTGCGCTGGTGATAAACACACTTTCTGACGGCGGAGCGGAGAGAGCGGTCTCCAATCTTAGCCTGGGATTGTATGATAAGTTTGATATCGATATTATTGTCAATGATACAGAGCATTTGGCATATCCCTATAAAGGGCATATTATCTCTTTGAACTTGCCGCCGGAGCCAAAATGTTTGAGGTCGCTGTACCAGATTCAGGTCGTGAACAGGCGGATAAGAGTGCTGAGATACCTGAAGAAGAAAAAGAAATATGCCGCTGTCATTTCTTTCTCCGATATGTGTAATGTATCGAATGTATTCAGCGGTAATCAATTCGGCAGGACAATTTTAACAGTCCACCATTCTCTTTTAGGAAAAATGGATAACAGCAGGATTCATCAAATCTTAGCTCCCGTACTGATGCCATGGTGTTTCAGAAAGGCTTATCTGACGGTGAGCTGTTCCAAAGGGGTTAATGATGAGCTCATGAGAGAATACGGGCTTCCCCCGGAAAAAGGCATGGTAATTTACAACGGTCTGGAGCTTCGGAAAATCAGAAATATGGCAAAAGAGCCTCTGGATGAACATGTTAAAGAAAAGCTTCTTGGGAAAAAGATATTTGTTTCTGTGGGGCGCCTGATCCGCTCAAAAGGCCACAGATTTCTTTTGAATGCTGTCAAAATACTGAAGGATGCAGGGCTGCCGGTTCATTTGATCATTCTGGGCGAGGGCGGACAAAGAGCATCATTGGAAGAACAGGCGTTGAAACTGGGGATTTCCGATGATATCTCCATGCCGGGGTTTGTTATGAACCCATATGCCTATATGGCTCGCGCTGATGCTGTCGTCATGCCATCCCTCTATGAAGGTTTCGGTATCGCAGTGGTGGAAGCCCTTGCATGTGGGGTGCCGGTCATATCTACGGACTACGTATCCGGAGCACGGGAGATCCTTGCGCCGGATACGGATTACAGAGTGAAAACAACAGACAGGGTGGAAGAAGCCAAATATGGCATCCTTGTGCCGGTATGCATAGAGGACGAAAAAGACAGTTATGCCGGAAAACCCTCAAAAGAAGAAATACTGATGGCAGATGCTATGAGAAAGATTCTGGAAGACCCGGCTCTGGTTCGGTATTACAGGAAGTCATCACTGGAAAGGGCAGAGCAGCTGGATAACCGCCCTGTCTGTGAACAATGGGCCGGGATTATTGAAGAATGACAGAGTGATCGGAGATAATCAGGGAATGACAGAGTGATCGGAGATAATCAGGAAATGACAGGATGATTGGAGATAAATCAGGAAATGACAGGGTACTCTGAGAAATCGGAGAATGACAAGAAAGATTAGGATTGGAGGTTGTCGTGATCAGTGTCGTTGTATCTGTTTTTAATATGGAAAGATATTTACAGCAGTGCATAGACAGTCTCCTTGCTCAAACATATTCAGACTTTGAACTTCTGCTGATAGATGACGGTTCCACGGATAAAAGTCCGGAAATCTGTGACCGGTATGAGAAGAAATGCGGATGTATCCGCGCTTATCACAAGGAGAACGGAGGCCTTTCTTCCGCACGCAATTATGGGATGGATCGCGCAAAGGGAGATTTTATTATTTTCCCCGATCCGGATGACTGGGCAGAGCCGACATATCTGGAGGGATTGTTGGAAATTCGAAAAAGGAACGATGCGGATTTGAGCATATGCGGCCTGTATCGTTTTGCCGGCGGCAGACGGAAGGCTCATGATGCGAAGACACAGGCTGTCATCCTGAATACAGAGGAAGGCCTGAAGTGGCTGCTGCACCCAAACAGGTTTTGCGGTTTTGCATGGAATAAACTCTATGATCTGAGAGTGATCCGTGAGTCTGATCTTCGATTTGACGAGGAACTTGGTATGGTGCAGGATCTTCATTTCGCCTTCCGCTATTTTTTGCAGTGCGAAAGAATCGCTTACGATCCAAGGCCTCTCTATTATTACAGACATGGCGGCGTAACAAATAAGGAAAGCCCCCTGACGGCAAGAAAGATGAGCGCATTGAAGACCTATCAGAAAATAGCTGATATTGCCGCAAATAGCCCCTATCCGGGCCTTGAAAAAGATGCATACCGCTCATTGTACAACAGCTGCCTGAGAAATGTTTACTCTTACTATAATGGAAACACACAGGATCCTGCGCTGCTGGAACAGCTGAGAAAAACGATGAAAGCCTGCAAAGGCAGTTTCTTCCCGAATGATGTGTATCCCCTGCCATACAATCTCCTGGGCAGATTGGCGCTGATCAGCCCCCGTTTGTACTACGAAGCACTTCACGCGAAGCGTATAATTACAGGAACAGCCAGAAGGAATACAGAACGGTAAAAAAGGGGCAGTTTCCCGTATAGAGAGAAAGGCTGAAAAAGCGCAGTTTCCCGTATAGAGAGAAAGGCTGAAAAAGGACAGTTTCCCGTACAGAGAGAAAGGCTGAAAAAAGGAAGGAGACCAACCATGCAGAAGCAGCCGTCGATCCGATGTAATTTTTTGATGAATACGATTCTGCGTGCTGCGAATGTGATCTTCCCCCTGATCACGATCCTGTATGTATCCCGTATTTTGCTTCCGGCCGGACTGGGGCGCGTTTCTTTTGCCACCTCTTTTATAGCGTATTTCAACATGGCTGCGCAGCTCGGGATACCGACGTATGGGATTCGAGCCTGCGCAAAGGTGAGGGATAATAAAGAAGAACTGAGTCGCGTGACTTTGGAATTGCTCCTTCTGAACCTGATCGGAACTGTCATTTCCTATGCTGCCATTACCCTTTGTCTCCTCTTCATTCCCCGCGTCAGAGCGGACAAAATACTGTTCATCATTCTGAGCCTGACCATCATATTGAACGCCATTGGAATGGAATGGCTTTATCAGGGACTGGAGCAGTATACCTATATTACGATCCGCTCGCTGATTTTTAAAACTGTGGCTCTTGCAGCAGTTTTTTTGCTGGTGAAGGAGCAGAAGGACGTTCTGATCTACGCCGGTATTTCAATCTTTGCATCTTCTGCTTCCAACATACTGAATTTCCTGCACGCACAAAAATATGTGGATCTGCACAGCGCGATAGTAAGGGGCAGAAATGGCTTGTCACAAGAGACAGTTGGATCAGTTAACAGGGCGGCAGAGACCGTGCGGGGAGATGGCGCGGGCATCAATCTTCGCCGCCATCTGAAACCTGTCATTGTCCTCTTCGCCATGGTCTGTGCCGTGACGGTCTTTTCCGGTCTTGATGAGGTCATGCTGGGCTTTATCAGAACGGATGCAGATGTGGGCATCTACCACGCCGCAGTCAGGATCAAGGTTGCCTTGGTTGATATTATCACAGCACTCAGTGTCGTTCTCCTTCCCAGGGCATCGTATTACGTTGAACACGAGAGGACAAAGGATTTTCTTAGAATCACGGATAAAGGAATGCGTTTCGTTCTCCTTAGCGGCGCGGGGCTGACGGTTTATTTCATGCTGTATGCCGGAGAAACCGTCCTGTTTCTCTTCGGTCCTGAATTCGAATCATCAATTCTGCCCATGATCCTGATCATGCCGGTTGTATTATTGACCGGGATGACCCGCGTCATGGGGAACCAGATCCTGATCCCCCAGGGGCGGGAGAAAATTGTGCTGCATTCCGTTACGGCCGGCGCGATGGCGGATGTAATTTTGAACGCGATCCTGATTCCGAGGCTTGGACCTTCCGGTGCAGTGATCGGGACGCTGGCAGCAGAAATGATCATTGTCCTGGTGCAGCTGCCAAGTGTGAAGGAAGAAATCGGCGGAACAGTCAGGGGATTTTTAAACTGGAGGATAGCTGTTGCGATCATACTCAGCATAGCAGTCTCTTTTTGGATAAAACATCTGCAGATAGGATTGTTATGGAAACTAATCGTTTCCTGTCTGTTGTTCTTTTCTGTTTATATTGGAAGCTTACTTCTTCTGAAAGATCCACTGGCAGAGGAGGCGTTTCACTGGGTGAAGGGCAAAATCCCAGGAAGGTGACCATTACTGACAACTACACGGACAAACTGGATGGTTTCGAAACTATAACTTCTGATAGCGCTCTTTGTTCTGCTGCTTTCGTATTATGGCGGAAAGCTGCTGAAGAAGACGATCTTGGTTCGCGTTTAGAGGCGGACTGGGCCTGTGCTTTGGCTGGCTGTATCGAAAATACGGAATTGGCTATGCAATGATAGCTCATGGGGCTGCTCATTTGATATCAGATTTGCTGATGATTATTTTTATATAAATACAACTTCCCGTTTGTTCGAGATATATAATGATAATTGAAAGAAAGTATAACAACCATGAAAAAACTATTTAAAGCCATAAAAAATGATGACCTTGCAACAATCCAGGAAATCTTGTCAAAAAGGCCAGAGTTAATAAGCTGTACAGCAAAGAAACCTCCGAAAGCTGACGACGGTCAATCGTTGCTGCAAGTTGCGCTAAAGAACGGCAATATAAGAATTGCCAATTATCTTCTGGAGGCTGGAGCCGACGTCAATTTCATGGAATCTCCTCTTTGTGAAAATAAATGGAGAACTCCTGTCATACATGACGCAATCAATGCCGCTATAATGACAAGCCGTTGGAACACCAACACATTTGGTTTCAAGGTTTTTTCCACCAGGGAAAAAGCTGATGAATCATATGCATTGCTGAAAAGAATGCTCGAGCTCGGTGCAGACCCCAATGCAGCAGACTCTTTTGGCAATTCCGGATTATGGAGGTTTTGCCTTCAGGCAAGGCAAATATTACCAGGGTATAATCACTCCACACACACTATTCTTTCAGATCGATTACTTACCGAAGAGTTAACACATGATCTTACGCGTATTATAAGACTTTTGAAAAAATACGGCCTGAATATGGAATATGTCTCACCTAATTTTGGGAAAACCGCGCTTGAGCAATACAAGGAAGAGCCCGTGTGCAGTATTCTAAGCAGTGATTGATATACGTATTATCCAATTATAATTGCCTGGTCCGTTGGGGCTTCCAACAGCCAGGCAATCAGAACTGCCAATATCGGTAATCCTATTAACGTAGAGACCCACTTGCCGACCAATGTCTTTCCGGACCGGCAGGAAGAGCATCCCTGTCGGAAGCTATGTCAAGCTCGGGGAGACCATCGGAAGATACGGATTTACTTCTGCGGAGGATATAAGAACACACTGAATAGACGGGAAACAGACATAACCGGGAGGAAAAAGATGGAAAAGATCAGCGTTGAGGGGCTGGAGATTATAGGAAAAGGAGTAACTGCGACGATTTATCTTCTGGATGAGCACAGTATCCTCAAGGTGTTCAGGGATGTGGTGTCGATGCAGGAGATTCAATATGAATATGACTGCGCGAAACTTGTGGAGAAGCTCGGGATCCGGACTCCTGCTGCGCGAAAAATCGTGAGCTGTGATCAGGGGACGGGTATTATTTATGACAGGATCAAAGGAATGACTTTATCCGATGTCATGCAGAAAGACAAATCGAAACTCTATGAATACGGTGTTCAGTACGGCAGGCTGACCAGGAGCCTTCACGCCAAAAAGGTGGACGGGGAGAGGATCAGAAGAGATAAAGACGCTATAAGGGCATTCTTTGATGACTATTCTGATTTCATCACAGACCGGGAAAAAGAGGAAATATTCCGTTATATCGATCTGGTGCCTTCTGCCCGCTGTCTTTTACATGGAGACCTTGCGCCTGTCAATATAATGGTTGAAGACGGCACTCTGAATGTCATTGATGTTCCTACTATTATGGTCGGCCACCCTGTGTTTGATCTGCTTCAGCCGTATTCATACTGTGTGAAGACCACGATTCTTTTCGGAATCTACCTGGAGATGTCTGAAAAGGAGAAGCAGGGGCCGGTCGGACAGTATCTGGCAAGATTTCAGACAAGATATCTGGATGCCGAACAGTCGCAAAGACTCTGGAATGGATTTTTGATGGGGTATTTCGGCAGGGATATCGGGGAGCGGAAAAAGGATCTGGAACACACGCTGGATATTTACTATTCCATCAGGCAGATGGGTACAGTATCCATGCGCAGGAAGTTTGGAGATGAAACGGTGAAATTCCTTGTGGATCGCGGCAGGAACTGGTTCAGGGACCACAAAGACGCGGCAGCCGGCATCGATTTCTCTCTTTTCTGATGGAGTCTGTGTCTGCCGGTCTGAAGGCATTTACCCTGGTATTATATGGAAATGACTGCGGCCCGCCTGAAACTTGATGTGTCTTCGTACGCCCGGGCACCCAAAAACCGGTGTTTTACAGGAAATGATTTATGGAGAGGAAAACAGAATGGATACTCTTGTCCTGAACATGTCGGGGAATGTGACTGAGGAAAATGTCCCCGCTTTAGATAAAGACTTTCAGAAGGAAATAGAAAGCGAAAAACCAGAGAATATTGTGATTGATATGAGTCAGCTGGTGAGCATCTCCAGCTCCGGTCTCCGATTGATCATGAAACTAAGTGAACAGTTTCCCGCATTGTCTTTGGTGAATGTCAACGATCAGGTCTATGACATATTAGAGACCACTGGGTTTACTAAAATGTTTGACGTAAAAAGGGCATACAAGGAAATCAGCCTTAAGGGACTGCCGGTCCTTGGTGAAGGCGCGACCGCAACGGTATATCGTATTGACAATGAAAAGGTAGTGAAAATATATAAAGAGGGGATCAGTGAAGAAGAACTGCTGAGTGAGCAGAAGGAGACCCGTAATGCATTTATCACCGGAGTCCCTACAATGATCGCTTTCGAATCGGTGAGAGCCGGAAATCAGTTGGGAACGGTCTATGAAGCAATTAATTCGGAGCCGCTGATATCGATCTACAGTGGCGCGTCTCCGGAAAAACGCAGGGAACTGATTGTTAAATATGCTGCCGCAGTCAAAAAAATGTGCAGGATCAAAGTCAAACCTGAAGAATTCCCGAGGTTCAGAACAGAGAGATTGCGGCAGTTTCAGGCGGTAAAAGAAAAACTGGCCCCGGATACCAGGGATGCCCTGGAGAATATGTTAAAAGCCATTCCGAATGACACTACTTTTTCCCATGGCGACTGCCATATGGGAAATTTCATGATAGATCCGGAGGGCAGATTTATAGTTATCGATCTGGGGATCAGCGGGTGCGGAAATCCCATTTTCTCACTGAATGCGGTCTGTCTTTACCGCATGCTGACAGAATTGTTACCTGAAGATTCATACAGAGAAAAAACACTATTGTCATTCCGTGAGGGCGTGGAGCTTTTTCATCAGTTTATTGCGGCGTATTTCCACGGGGCGGATGAAAAGGATACAGAGAATATCGAGAAGGCTGTTTACCTCTACTGCTGCCTGCTTTCCGCCATAAACTATATGGGAACACCGCTCGTCTCTGATGAAATGTTCAGAGTTTTAACTGACAGGGTTAAGGAAGCCCTTGATGAGGGATTTGATCCTTCTGTTGTCTTTAAGGCTTTAAAGGATCCGAAGAATGATTGAGAGAACATTATCAAAAACAAGTAAAACACAGATCATGGTCAGTGTTGCCACATCAATAACACTGATCGTGGACAGTATTATCATCAGTCGGTTTTTGGGAACCGCTGTAATGGCAGGATACGGAGCTGCCTCTCCGATCCTCATGATCATCATGGCCGTGAGCGGTGTCATAAGCTCGGGCAGTCAGATTATCTGTGCAGAGAAGATTGGAAAGGCGGACACAGATGGCGCCAACAGGGTGGTGGGACTTTCCATTGTCATTTCCCTGCTGTTTGCGGCCTTTTTTATAGCCGCCTGTTTCGGAGCCGCGGATTTCATTATCATACTGATGGGAGTTACGCCGGGTACGGATGTCGCAGTGAGTTCCGAAACGTATTTGAAGGGATTCATACTCGGCGCGCCGGCTTTTATAGGAATGCTTTCACTTATGCCCTTTATGCAGCTTGACGGAAACAGGAAGTGTTCTCTTATGTGCATGGCAGGTGTGACAGTAGGAGATATTGTCGGAGACCTGCTTGCGGTTTTTGCTTTTCGTTCCGGAATATTCGGGGTCGGTGTGGCATCTGCAGTCAGCTACTACATCGGAGTGGCCTTCCTGCTGAGTCATTTCCTGCTCAAAAAGGGAACCCTCCGGATCCGCTTTGATCATCTGCCCTGGAGAGACGCGGGGAAGATATTCACCTATGGGAGTTCTTCCGCGATCCAGAAAGTGCTCAGAACGGTGCTGGGCCTCACAGCCAACCGTGTCCTTCTGGCAAACGGAGGAGCGGGTGCTCTTGCAGCTTATTCGGTGGTCAAGAGCATATCAAATCTGGTGGAATCCTGCGGACAGGGAATCAGCGCCGCGGTCCTGCTCATTACAAGCGTTCTTTCAGCGGATAAGGATAAGACAGGCCTCATCAGACTCATTAAGAGCTTTATTAAAAAGTCGGTGATCTACAATGCTGTTCTGATGGGAGTGATCCTGATTTTTGCCCGGCCTATTTCGTTTATGTTCCTGAAAGATGGAGCGGACATTGCCACTGTTGAGACGGCAATCCGGATCATCGCCTTTGATTTCGTTTTTTATTCCATTGTACTGTGCTTCAGGAATTATTATCAGGGGACAAAGAAAACCTGGCTTGCTTTGGTCATCACGATACTGCAGGGATATGGGTTTGTCGGCACATTTGCAATCCTGTTGGGATCAAGGTTCGGATTATACGGCGTTTGCGTCTCTTATCCCCTGTCCGAGCTCTTCTCACTTCTTTTTGTAGCAGTGGTCGCTTTTATCAAAAACAGACGGCTCCCCCTGCATATCGAAGATTACCTGCTTCTTCCTCCGGAATTTGATATCCCTCAGGAGGATATCTGTGAGATGACCGTGTATGATATGGAGGGAGTGATCGATGCATCTGTCAGGGCTTTTGACTTTGCAAAAGCACACGGGATCGAGGGTGAAAAAGACCGGAGAGCTGTTGTCCTGTCTCTGGCAGTGGAAGAGCTGGCAAAGAACGTCGTGACATATGGTTTTAATCCCAAAGAGAAACATCAGTTGGATATAAGGCTGGGTGTAAAAGATGAAAATCTCATGGTGCGGCTGCGGGATGACTGTTTAAGATTCAGCCCTGTGGATTATATGAATCAGTTCTCTTCCCACAGGGAAAACAAAGGTATCGGGATCACCATGATTGCAAATCTGGCTTCCGACATGAAGTATCTCAACGCATTAGGGCTGAACATTGTCCATATCACCGTGTGAGGGAAAAGGAGTTCATATTTTGTTTGAAAAGGTATCTGTAGCTGATCTTCAGCTGGTCGGAAAGGGAAAGTGCGGGAATGTCTATGCGCTGTCCGAAGACAGAATCATTAAAACATTCAACTCATTCGTGGATCCCTCTGCTGTGGAAAAAGAGAGAAACAACGCACAGCGCGTCCACAGCATGGGCATCCCCACACCGCAGGTATATGACATAGTCACAACGCAGGAGGGGTTGGGCCTGATCTATGAAAGAGTAGACGCGCCTTCTCTGGAACACTTGATGCATGAGTATCCTTCCAGATTCCCGGACTACTCCCGGAGCCTTGGCAGACTATGCCGGAAGATCCATTCCATTGATGCGGCAGACTCGGGTTTTATGAGTGCAAAAGCGGAATTTCTGAACAGACTGGAGCTGAGCAGAGACAGGATCTGCCTGGTGAGCGGAGAAGAGAGCTTCAGAAAAATCGAGAGACTGGTCAGGGCGGTTCCGGATACAAAGGGCATCGTGCACGGGGATTTTCATCCGGACAACGTTCTTGTAAAAGATGGAAAACTCATTTTGATCGATATGGCCGACGTGACGACCGGACATCCGGTCTTCGATCTTTTGTCTCTTTATTTCCTGAGAGTGAATAAGATAAAACTCTGGGAGATCGTAGAAGATCACTTCGAGAGCTTCAGTGAAGACGAAAAAATAAAAATATCCGAAATACTCGAAAAAAACCAGTCGACCACCTTTTCAGAGCAGGAGGGTACAGCCTTCTGGACAAGCTTTATGGAAGGCTATCTGGGGACCGACGATCAGGAACTGATCAGCCGGGTCACAAAGCCCATAGCAGATTTCAGTTATCTCTACATGGCATTTTCCGAAAGGAGCAGGGCATTTCTCGGGGAGGAAATTGTAAATATCGCGACAAAAGAAGGAGTCACAGTATTACTTGAAAGAATGGACCAGCTGACGGACGCACTGGAAATGACTTGCTTTATACCGGATAAAGGAATATAGGAGGAATTGAAATGGAAAAATATCTCTTCACTGTCATCACACCCTTTCACAATGTAGACATGAATATGTTTAACAGATCAGCCGACTATATGGAACGCCAGACAGTGGGATTTGAAAATGTTGAATGGATCATAGTCTGTCACAATTGTGACGATGAGCATTTAAAGGCAGTCAAAGAGCGGGTGGGATCCTATAAAAATGTGGTGATCAGGGAGCTCAATAATGATATTTATACACCATCCAGTCCCAGAAACTATGGTCTTGACCTTGCGACGGCAGATTACCTGGGATTCCTTGACGGCGATGATAATTACAGAATAGACGCTATAGAAAACATTCTCGATGCTTTTGAAAAGTCCGGGGCTCAGTCGGTTGCGTTCAGACGCGAATATACGCTGGAAAAAAAGGAACTGACCCCCATCACCGAGACCGTGAACTGGAATCAGGCCTCTAAAATGATCGTTATTAACAAAGACAGCTTCTTAAACAGTGGTAAATATAATGACTTCCCCTTCTTTATCACTTCAAGAGCTTACAACCGCCTGTTCCTTGAAAAATTTAATATCAGATTTGATGAGAGCGTGACAATTGCCGAGGATGCTTATTTTAACCTTGAGGTCATTATGCACGCTGATACACTCTGCTACTCCCCTCAGCTTATAGGATATAATTATTTTATTAATTCAGGATCCATGCTAAGCTCATCCAAATCCGATGATGAGCTGATGTCAATGATTATTTCAGCTGAAAAAATCTTTGATCGTGCCTACGATTACGGAATCTATCCGAATCTGATCATCAAGATGCTCTGTTTCGTACTTTCCAGATATGCGGCGGATCCCAATGTTTCCATTGAAGTAAAGAAGGAGATGAGAAACAGACTGGGAGATTACCTGAACCACACGGTGCCGATTCCGGAGGGAAGATTTCCTGAGCCTATGAACACACAGATCAATACCCTTCCGCAGCAGATTTTTTCCAGTATATCTGACAATAAAGCCTTTGATCTGTCCAGGGACGGCGTCATGTTCCTGATGGGTATTCTGGGAGAGAACAAGCAGACAGATTATGGAAAGAAATACCATTTTGAAGACATCGTTACGCCCAGGGGCTATCAGTCACGGGTCCCGATCACAGAGTATAAGGATTATGCTCCAATGATCGACCTGGCTGTCAGTATCGGAGAGAAGAATATCATCACGGCAGCGCCGGTGGTGTGGTATGCCATGAATCATGAGGGAAAATATCTTCCGGTAACTGAGCGCCAGTACAAAGAGTTCGCCAGAAACTTTTCTCAAATTGTCAGGGGAAGCAATGTATTCGTATGGTATAACAATATCTACACACCCACGGTATTTAACGATGGAGTGACGGCCAGCAGTGTGATCAAGATGAGCCTTGCAAGTTATCTGGATTCTTATCGATATAACGGAGAGGTACAGCCTGCAGCATTTACATCTCCTGATTTTGTTTACTTTCTCAATAATGAAAACAAGGAAGATGTGGAATACATTAATATGCTGCTGGCTCTTGCAAACAGGAATGTGGATCAGCTGATCAGTCCTTCTGCTTCAGAAGCCAGTCTGCTGTTTGAGTGCATGGTAGAAAATGCGGACAGACTGTGCAGAGATCTGGAGAGAGGAGAGGTGAGCGGGGAAATTCCTTTGTCTGATCTTCAGAGAAAGCAGATCCGGGGCTATCTGACGCCTGACAGGGAACGGGCTGAAGAGGTAAGACAGATACTTTCAGATCCGGGACGTGAAAAAATCGGCATCAGGCTGTGGCCTAAACTGAAGAATATCACCTGCGTGGCCACCGGCATACACAGTGCTTTCAAAGAGAATATTAAAAAATACTTCGGAGATGTTTGTCACACCAATGGGGGTATTATTTCTCATAGCGGAGTTTTTGGTGAGGCTATAGAAGACACTGATCAGTATAAGCTTGTCACCGGAACCTGCTTCTATGAATTTATGGAAAAGGGAAAGGAAGCTGAAAAGCCGGTCTTTCAGAATGGTCTGGAAGTCGGAAAGGAATACAAGATCATTGTCACTACCCCTTCGGGGTTGTACCGGTTTATGACGAACATTTCTATCAGGGTATCCGAGATCAAAGAAGGCACAACGATATTCACGGTTGTCTGATACGGCTGACGCGGAGATCGTCCCTGGTACAGTGATCCGGAAGCCGGTGGCATGAAGACAGATGTTCCCCGGTTCAGGAACCGCAAGCGCATCCTGAACCGGGGAAACCTGATTTATAAGGAAAGAAAATTGCGAGCGCCCTCCTGTCTTCGCTTATAAGCCGCTTTGGCAGAATTGGCAAATGCACCTGCCTGCTGTTATCTAAGCGGAGGCGGGTTGATCCGGCATCCGGGGTCTGGACCCGGGAGCCTCTCTTACCATGCTAAAAGTCAACTTCTGTCAGATTTTCTGCTCCGGACACGACCTCCAATATCTCTTCCCGGGATTTATTATCGAGAACAGGATTACCGTAAAGCCGCAGAGTTTCCAGTTTTGTCAGGCCCGCAAAAGCACTGATGTCACTGATCTGATTATATTCCAGCCCCAGTCTCTGCAAATTTTTCAGGGCTGAAAGGACACTGATATCACTCACCTGGTTAATCTTCATATACAACCTCTCCAGGTTCGTCATCCCTGACAGAGCGCTGATATCACTCACCTGATTATTGGACAAATCCAGTCTTGTCAGACAGGTCATCCCTGACAGAGCGCTGATATCACTGATCCAATTGACATACAGACACAGCTGTTCCAATTTGGTCAGTCCTGAAAGGGCACTGATGTCTTCGATCCTGTTTTTTCCCAGCCACAATTTCGTCAGATCGGTCAGGCCTGACAGAGGACTGAGGTCGCTGATCCGGTTGTCATCCAAATACAGTTCAGTCAGATTCGCCATGTCTGAAAGGACACTGATGTCGCTGATCTGATTTGAGGTGAGATTCAAACTTGTCAGATTCTTAAATGCCTCCAATCCGGTAAGATCCTTTATCTGATCTTTGTGCTCCTTTTTTTCGTTGTCATAACCGTCATACTCTAACTGAGTCAGCAATAAAGCATCAGATTCCGTGATTTCCCGGTCCCCAATGCCCAGAGTATCCTGGATCGCCTTTTTCAGTACAGGATCCGGGATCTCAACGATTTCTGCGGATTGCCCGACCGGCGTGGCATCCTCCTTTGCCATTTCATTTTCCGCTGAATTGCTCTCTTTTTCCTCTTTATAGGCTTCCTCTTTGGCGGCTTCCTCTTTATAAGCTTCCTCTTTGGCAGCTTCCTCTTTGGCGACTTCCTCTTTATAAGCAGAATCAGATGAGGCAATAGAGTTTGAAGGGGAAGAGGACTGCGTGGCGTGTAATACGCGCATTATAATGTATCCGCCAAAGGCAAGCAGTACCACCATGATAAGCGCAATTACAGCACCCTTTCCCGATCCTCCTTTTTTTTGCCCATTTCCGACATTTCTCCCATCACTTTTCGGCGGATACTTCGGCACGGGCTCTTCCGCCTTTCTGTAACTATAGGTGCTGTCCCGGGAAGTATCCGCGTCCTGAGTATGGCTGATAAAAGATACCTGTGTTGTCCGGGACTGTTCGTCATCCATGGGCAGTACGGTCTTTTGCGGTGTCCTCCATGCTGCCAGATCCTCATAAAAAGCTTTCGCGCTCTGGTAGCGGTCTTCCGGACGTACGGCACAGGCTTTTCGGATAATCGCATCAAGAGCCGCATCCACCTGCGTATCCCCGGCCCGGATCCCTGCCAGGCTCGGGATAGCCCCGCCCTGCAGGCGCCGGTAGTTTGCATTGTCGAAGTCCTTCGCGGTATAGGGCCCTTCTGTCGGGAGGAAGGGTACCCTGCAGTTATTGAGGAGCTGGTAAAGGATAAGGCCCAGCGCATAAATGTCAACCGTATTGTTGTAGGAGAGCCCGGAAAAGACTTCCGGTGCCATATAGGAGATCGTCTCGATCCCGGTCATTGCAGGTGCCACATGGGCAGAATCCAGGAGCCTGGAAACGTCGAAATCTCCTATCCTGTAATTGCCAAAATCATCAATGAACAGATTTGCCGGTTTGATGTCACGGTGGATGACCCCCTTCTCTTCACAGTAGATCAGCGCAGTGCAGATATCCCTGCCGATCTTCAGCACCTCAGGGACGGTAAACGCCTGCCGGTTCCTCTGCCTTTCCGCCAGCAGCTGCCGGAAGCTGGTAAGCAGTTCCATCCGCACAAACAGCATGGTGGAAGATGCGTCTTTTTTCAGGTAGTAGTCATTAATAGAAACGATATTGGGAGCGCCCTGGAGGGCTTCCATGATCTGAATCTCATTTTGAAATGCTTCAGGGATAACTGGCTGACCCGCCTTCGGCCGGTACGGTGCCGTTCCTTCCGCAGAGGGAAACGGGGCTGTCTCACCAGTGTCGCCGATCCGGATCAGCTTCAGGGCGGACACCTCCCGGATCTCGAAATCGTCCCTGCAGATCTCAAAGACATCAGCAATAGCCCCTCCGCCCAGGCGTCTCACGACATGCCACTGCGGCCAGAAGGTCTTCAGCTCTTCCTCTACGTATTTACATTTGAAATCATCGTTATTCATGACTATAGTTCCTTCCCGATGTTTTGGTGACATGTTTGGCTTCCGCTTTTCCCAACCAGCGCCGCTGTGGTGCCGGCAGGAATGACGAAACTCATGTTTTTTCTTTCGCCACTGTTGTCCGCCTTGATCCATGCTGTAATCCTGTGACAGGAAGGCCAGGTTGATGAGTCCCGGGATGTCCCTGTCGTTGATCCCGAACCTGGCCAGGGAATGGCCGGCAATCAGATAACGGGCTTGTTCCTCAATGCCCCTGTCCATAGTGTATTTCAGCCAGTAATAGTCGTAATTACTGAAAAATATTTCTTTGTCAGCAGTCATCTTTTCATTATCCGTTTATCTGTTGTAATGCACGGTCAGGACGCCGTCACTCTTCCACAGCATGCCCAGGCAGCCGGTTCCGTTTGTCAAAAAAGGCCATGGCATAAGTATAACGGGCGACAATTGCCGTGTCAAAATGCCGGAGAACCGGGTTAAATGGCGGCAAAAACATGGTGGCAGCCGCAATAAATGCGACTGCCACCCGGTAGTTTTTGTGCAGTTAAGATCAAGTCTCTATAGTCGTGGGATACACGGGGCTCAAGACTCGCTCGCGAGTCTTGAATCATTCATGTTTGTGAACGCGGGGTCATAACCACTGGTATGCAAAAACTCGACTTCACCACTGTCGATGTGGTATACCGCACCGATTACCGCAGGGTCTTTCCCGTGCCGCAGATGATCAATGTCCAGTGCGTCGCTGATTTCCTTAATACTATGCTCAACATTAAGACATGTTGCGCGATAAGGATCTGTTTCTTCTCCGATCGCATCTCTGATTCCATCCGTGATATACTTTATAAATCCCGAAGGATCGTGATGTATTGCTGCTTCTACAGCGCCGCAGCCGGTGTGCCCCATCATTACTACCAGGTTCGTTCCGAGGTGTTCTACAGCGTACTCGATGCTCCCCAGCTGATGATCATCGATAACATTTCCGGCTACCCGGATTACAAACAGCTCTCCGATTCCTGCCGAAA
This sequence comes from Lachnospiraceae bacterium, assembly GCA_045117315.1. Taxonomy (GTDB): domain Bacteria; phylum Bacillota; class Clostridia; order Lachnospirales; family Lachnospiraceae; genus CAG-791. Next base: position 15,948 of record JBGUNJ010000130.1, read on the forward strand.
AAATACTCTCCGGAATAACTCGTGAATCCGAACAGGTAATGATGATCGCGTATGGCTGTTGACCCTGCGCACTTGTACGAAGCCTGACAGCAGGTGATACATCGCCGCTTCCGGTACACTGTGTAAGATACTTCTTGTTGCCCGACTTAAGCTTCTCTATCGCTTCTTTTGCCGTGAGCATTTTGTTTTCCTCCCGATGTTGTCAGTTAATACTGCTGCAGCTTCGCTGCCGGCCGGTTTCAATTTCCGGCGTCGGCTCTTCCGTGTGCTATTTCATTCCATTGATTTTATTATACTCCATTCCTGGGCTCTGATGAAAGACCAATGACTTGTGCTGCTTCGTCTATCCGCCAGATTGTTACACGCCCTTCGAGAGGGCGTACAAAAACACGTCGAGTTTCAGGTGGGTCTGTACCATTTCTTCCCTAAGCGGGAAACTGTGGAGAGTGAAATCTTTACAACGCCTGCGGCGGAATGTGATATGATTCTAACATCTGAAGATTGATGTTTTAGATTGATTGATGTGTTAGAGTATCGCTTGTGAAGGAGCATCAATGGGAAGAATGGGAAGTATAGATTTTCAACAAATAAATACGGGATTTACTGAGGAGGAAGAATATGGACATCGGCATTCTCCTGGCTTTACAGGATTTTAGAAACGGCACAGGCGCGTTTTTGGCCGGTTTTCTTTCAAAGATGACCTGGCTGGGTGAAACAGGCACAGTGATTGTTATCCTGGCGTTGATCTATTGGTGTGTCAGCAAGGATTTTGGCGCTTATTTTTTGATGGGCTGGGGCAGCAACAGGCTGGTCAACGGCTTGTTGAAGGTGACGGTTTGCGCCTATCGGCCATGGATCAGGGACGCGCGTGTTGTGCCCTACGGCAATTCCATCACCACTGCAACAGGTTATTCCTTTCCCAGCGGGCATACGATGAACGCGGCGACCGTGTTCGGCGGCGGGGCTGTTCGTAAGGACATTCCCCCGGCGCTGCGTGCCGTGCTTGGCCTCCTCGTCCTGCTCGTGGGGTTCAGTCGTAATTATCTGGGCGTGCATATGCCGCAGGACGTTTTGGCTGGTGCCGTGGCCGGAACCCTGGTCATGTATCTGATCATGAAGCTGATGCAATGGGTAAAAATCCATCCTGAAAAGGATCTTCTGGTGGTCATTATCGGAGTTGGGTTCGCGATCCTGGTGGCAGTATACGCCGCGGTCAAACCCTATCCTGTAGACACAGACGAAGCCGGAAGAGTGTTGGTGGAAGGGGCAAAGATGGCAAAAGACACCTTTAAGGGCGTCAGCTGGTGCGTCGCGGTTTTGACCGGGTGGATTCTGGAAAGACGGTTCGTTCAGTTTTCTACCAGCATTTCCATGATGAAAAGGATAACGCGGCTTACATTCGGACTGCTAAGCTATTATGTTGTCAGCCTGATATTCGTACCTGTAATAAAAGACTGGATTTCCGGTGTGCCCGGCATCTGTGTCTCATGTTATTTGCAGATGCTTTACGTGTTATTCATTTTTCCCTGGATATTCAGGCGCTTTGAGAAAACATGATATAAACCATATGTTAAAATATTCCTGTTTCGAACTGCTGTGGATTCTGTCGGGACGAAATGATCCTTTTGATTTACTGCTTACATAAACAGAATATGTTCTCTCACATGGCCGGCGGCTGACATCACAGCTTCCGGCTATATACACATCAAAAAGGGGGTGCAATATAATGGGCAATTATGAAGAAAACGAAAAAAAGGTTCAGATGATTTTGGAGAGAGGTGTCGGAATCCTCGCCCGGAATTACACTGTCAGAAAGCTGGATGCAGGGAAATTTACAAATCCGGTAACTGCTGGTGTACAGTTTCGTATCGCACATTATGAAATTGAGAATGTAGGACACTTAATGACAATGTACACTGAAAACAATCCTCATATGCTGATGGCAACATACACTCTGACGCCGTATTTTAAGAAACTGCCATTGGTCAGTTCCGACTTTATTTACGATGAAGAGGGAGGGATGTTTCTGATTGAAATCTATGAGCTTGTAAAAAACAGGGAAGATGCTCAATTCCAGGAGTGGATTCAGAAATATTCAAAGAGGTTTGAAGATATCTCTGACGTTGAAGATATTCCGACAAAGCCCTGTTTCTATGACCCGGTCCGTCCGGTTCACACCTGTAAAAAAAGAACCGTCAGTCGGGATTCTGCCTGTATCCAGAATCTGATCGATACAATAAAGATTTTTATTGAACAGGAACAGGCGGCGGAAATGCTGGATACTGCGGAAGCGGCTGAACAAAGGGCGGTTCAGCATCAGTTTGTTGACGACCTGATCGATCAGAACGGTGTTTCTTCAACAGTTTGGGTTAAGGACCACGGTGCGGATTATGTACGGCAGTTTTTCCATGAGATATTCTTCGGCATATGATACGGCATATGATAAATGAAAAAAACAGAGAGATTTGCCGCATTTCGTCTGCAGCACAGACCAATAAAGATTTCGTTTGCATCGCAGATATAAAATCATTTCGTTTGCGCCACACATTAAAACCATTTTATTTGCAGCACAGACCAAAAAACAAAAGCCGCCTGTCTCTTCGGACAAGCGGCAGTCTCAGCATTATTTACTGCGATCCAATATGCTGCATAGCTTTATTTACTGCAATCTGGCAGGCTGCTGTGCATCACTGGCAGCAGGCATAGTTGTCCTCTGGAGATCAAACAGGCGATATGTATTTTTCATTCTGCTTGTCTGTGTCTGCAACATTGCCTTGCCTTTCCTTTCCGGGCCTGCGGCCCTTTTTTTTCTCCCGTTTAATTTAACATCTCCGCTTCTGTTTGTCATTAAACTGCTGGTATAAAATCACATGTTAAATTCTTTATTTATAAGGAATTATTACCATTACGAAAAAAATCCTATGATATACTGTATCTGATGATATCGGGATTCATTTTATCGAACAAGGAGGCAGTATGGAACGAAGCATCACTTTTGAAGTATCACGAAGCCTTCAAAAAGAATGGGTTAAAACAATGGCTGAGAGTAATCGCAGCATCTCATCAAAAGCATCCGAAATCATTAAGGTTTTGAGAGACCGGTCTTATCAGCATACCAGCGATTATATTTTGAGAAGGTTTATTCAAAAGAATTTTAAAGAGTATGTAGAAGAAGCCGTGCGGGAGACGGGAATTCCCTGCGAGGATTTATCTCTCAATAAAAATATTCCCTGGGACAAAAAGTGCATTGAAGCAATAGCCGAAAAGTTATTTAAGAACCTGAAATGGGATTTTAGTCAGGTAAATGACTTTGCGGAAGGCATACAATTGCCCCGGCAGATCACAAAAAAACAGTGGACAAGTTATTTGTCAGAGCATAAATCAATTCACAGAAAGCAGATTTTCAATATCGCGCTGTCACTTGGAATGGACATAGAGAATACTCAAAAATTACTGATGTCCTGCGGCGCTGAGCCTTATAATCTGCACGATGTCTTCGACTTGATCTGCCTTTACTGCCAAAGCAGCAGTGATGATAAAACAAACAGCCATGTGTGGAAAATATATTCGGAGTATCTTAAGGCGGCATCATCAGCATCATCCGGCCCTGATTCAAAAGAGGACAGCAGCAATAACGGATCGGCAGACAGCCGGTCAGGCAGCGGCGGATATACTCTGAAAATGCAGGAAAAAATAAATAGTGAAATTGACGACAACTCATTTGTAAAGGAGCTGCTGGCCGGACAAGAGCATTTCAAAGGCTATTCTCACAGTCAATGGTCCAAATATCATCAATTTGCCCGGTTTTTGGCAGTTTTATATCCTGAATATACTTATGTGCACGCTTATTATGAGAGTCTGAGAGATCACGTGGAAAAAAAAGAAACTGAGCTTATACAAGACGAGATAACAAAAAGAGTTCCGTTTAAGGAAATGGAGTTACTGATTGAAAAAGCGGGAAAATCAGGCGATCCGAAATTTGTGATTGAAAAAAAGCAGGTTCCGGATTTGAATAAACTGCTGACAGCCATGTTTTATGAGGCAACATGGTTTTCCGGCAATAATGGATCAAAGGACAAGCTGAAAGGGGCCTCAAAGGTTCATAAGGATGTTCCGCAGCTGATACATACCTTTTGTGATAATTACAAGGTCAGATGTATGAAAATACATAACGGGACGAAACCTGTAGACAGAAACGATGTACTTCTCTTTGCCTTCTTCTTTATCTCCTATTTTGTGCATCTGTCTTCCCGGACGGGCGGGGGCAAAAGCGGCAGGGCGATTGAAGAAAAATGGTCCGGAATCATAGAGAATATTGAAGCCATAGCTGATCAGGAATCGGTATTTGATCAGGTTGTTCTGGATGTCACTGAGGAGCTGCGTGATCCGGATAATATAAAAAATGATAAATATAATACGATCCTGAAATGCCTGAATCTTTGCTTAAACGGGTTCGGGTTTGTTGAGACATATCTGCCAAATCCGTTTGACAGATTTATCGTCCTGTCACTATTGAGTGAGAATCCTATGATCGTATCGGCAGAGGTACTGGAGTGCATTCGAATTGAGCGGGAGAACGACTGAAGAGAATGTGCAGGGGAATGACCGGGAGAATTTTTAAAAAGTATACCAGATGAACTTTTTGTCTTGCGGAGGAGATATGTCATGATGATGACATAAAAGCTGTTACGGAGTTCAGGCAACACCTGATTTTTGGAACGCCTTTTGTGCGTTGCTGTCGAGGTGGGCCTTGAAAAACGCCGCTACTTGCTTTATGCCACCTTTTGACCTCGACATCATGGAAAGGAAAGGAAAATGGATCTGTTTGCACGTACTCCTCTGCGGGACGGAACGAAACTTGTCACTCATAATGGCGATACTTTTATCATCAGCGGAGATCCGATTGGGGCCGGAGGATATAGTATCGTTTATTCTGCCCAAAAGCAGGGTGAACACAGCCTCTACGCGGTCAAGGAATGCTATCCGGTAAACAAGCACTATCATCAGACGGACTTCTGCCGCAAAGGCGGGACGGTGACATCTTCTTCATCTGCAGGCAGGGAATATCTGAAAAACCTTTCCCGGCAGATGAATAAAGAAAAAGAGTTCAGTCAGGTAATCTTTAATCACACCCTCTGCGTCGTTAAGATGCAGGAACAGCTCTCAATTGAACAGATCATCATAGATGAGGAGGTGTTTTCCGGAGAGAAGGGGATATTTTTCCTGATGGACGACATTCGAATGAAAAGCATTCCGCTGCACGATCTGCTGAAAGAATGTCACGACAAGCTGGCAGGGAAAGCGGAATTTCGTTACAAATGGACGCCGGATATTCATTTTTTTGCACGTCTGATATCAGAAATACTGAACGGCATCGGTAAGATCCATTCCGTTCATCATGATTCTTCCGCGGGATATCTGCACGGGGATATACAGGAAAACAATATATTCTTCCAGGACGCGGATCTGGAAGCCGGAGATATCGGTATAGCCTGTTTTTTGGATCTGGGATGCATGAGACCGCTTCTCGAGGACGGCTATACGGATTGGATAGATATCGAATCCTTAAGCAGTACTCCCGGTTACACGCCGCCTGAAATGCTCTTTGGAGAGGATCGAATGCGGATCGGCCTTCAGGCGGACATATACTCTCTGGGAAGATTGTTTTTGTATATGATGACGGGAAAACAATACCTGGAGAGAGGAAAAGACAGAGTCTATTATGACATCAGCCTGCAGAGGATCTCTCCTTCTGAAGGGAAACGGATCGGCTGCAGAGGCAAAGCCCTTCAACTGGTGAATGATATTTTGTCCAAAGCACTGGCCTTTGATCCGAAGGATCGTTATAGTTCGGCCGGCCTGATGAAAAAAGATATCGATGAGCTCTGTAAGGTCACATCACCGCCAAGATATTCGTTACCGCCCAATCTTCCCGGCATTGCCTCTTTTGCGGGCAGAGAAGAAGAACTCGCCGCGATAGACGACCTGTTTGAAGGAGATTCCGGAGCAGGCCCCGTCTGGCTGTATGGAATCGGAGGAATCGGGAAGACGGAACTTGCTATCCGCTATGGAAATCTGATCCGAAAGAGAGATGACCGGAAGGTCTTCAGGATCGTATATAAGAAATCCATGCTGGAAACAATCGCTTCGATCCGCTTCACCGGCGATGAATATAACGAAAAGGATGTCCGGCAGCGCTTTGACCACAACCTTTCTTTGATGGAAGACTATTTCAAAGATGCCCTGTTCATTTTTGATGATGTAAAAATCGGGAAAAGCGGTATAGAGAGTTTTTTACGGGGAGAAGGATATCAGAAGCTGATCAAACAGTCCTTCAGGGTCTTATTTACAACCAGATACAATTTAAGCTGTCTGGGAATGACTTCGTATGAAGTGAAAGAACTGGGCGAACCGGAGCTTCTGGACATCGTTAACACATTTTATCCGGTACAGGGAAGGATACGGGCAATCAGAAGGCTGATTCGTGAAGTCAGGCATCATACCCTGACGGTAGAATTGATCGCCAGAACGCTTTCCGCTGAAAAAGACAGGATCTCGCCGGATGAGTTATTATCTATTGTTTCCGGCAGCAAGTTAAAAAGCGAAAAAACAGCACGTGTCATGTCTAATAAAGACAGGAACTATGATTACAGAAACATTTACGGACACATCAGGGCGCTGTTTAAATTAAACCGGCTGGACAAAGCAGACAGAATCACTTTGGTCCATGCCCTCTTCTTCCCTGAGGAGGGATTTAGTAAAACAATGTTTGAAACCATTGAAACGCCGGAACATATAAGCTCCCTGAACAAAGTCCTGATCCCGCGGGGGTGGGTCACCTGCCGGACGGACGGCAACCTTACTCTGCATCCTGTTCTTGCGGATTTCTGCCGGAAAGAACTGGATACATACATCACAGAACCCAACTATGCCGGATTCATCAATGCCTTAGTCAAAAGGTTCGGTCAGGATTTGGGGGAGGATTATCTGTCTTTTTTCGAGATGGCCGGTTATCTCCAGGGGGCGGGTAACTGGTTTCGAAACAGCATTGTGTGCAGATGGGCAGGCATTATATATATCAACACGGGTCTTATTTCCATGGCGAGAAAGGCCTTTACCGATTCATTAAAATGTACACCCGACAGCGATAACTATCAGCTGGCAGGGATTTACAGAGATTTAAGTGATGTCTATTCCAGATTCGGGGATGGAAAAACGGCAAGATTATACGGGAGAAAAGCAGTAAATCTCTGGACAGAGCACTATCCGGATCAAAAAGAGGAGCTGATCGCTGCCTATGATGTTCTTGGCCGGGCATACACCGGATTGGGCAATACAAAAAAGGCACTTTGTTATTTCCAGGGCGCGTTAAAACTGGCTGAAGATATAAAACAAATAAACAGCAGCTCTTATGCCCTGTGCTGCCAGGACATAGGAAAGATTTATCTGAAGAACGATAAAACGACAGAAGCTCTGTCGTATTTCAGGAAAGCGGAAGCCATTTTTAAAAGGATTTATGGCAATGAGCATCCGCGGCTGGTCTATGTTTATATCGACGAGGCGGCCTGTTTTGAGAAGCGGCAGCAGTATGCGGCTGAATTGCACTGTTTGCGGCAGTCACTGGAAATCAGCGACAAGTATCTTCCGCCTGACCACGGCGTAAGAGTATCTATACATCTTCAATTGGCCTCTTTGTTTTCAAAATGGAATTTACGCGGACAAAGCAACACCAGGCATGAGATCAATGAGGCCTTCAGACAAGTTATGAGGGCTTTGAAATATGCCGAAGGCATGTTGTATCAGGACAAATTGATGCTGATCAGCTGTTACAGGGTCTACGGCTATTTATATGGCCGTCAGGAACAGTATTCCCTGGCAAAGGAGTATACGGAGAGGTCAGTCCGCTTACATGAGAGCATACCGGATCGGGATATGGACGCGCTTATAACAGACTACAGTAACCTTGCCCTGTATTGCTCGGCTTTGGGAATGGCTGACCTGGCAGCAGTTTACAGGAATAAAGAAGCTGCAGCAAAGAATAAAGCTGAGCTCTTACACAATGCCAATGAAGCGTTGATGCAACAGCAGAAAAACAAAGATCCGGATGCTGATCCGCCGGCTTATGGCCAAAAGCCATCTCCTGCCCCGGAGAAAGACGTTCAGGAGAAAGATATTCGGGAGAAAGATATTCAGGAGAAAGATATTCGGGAGAAAGAAGCCATGGAGAAAGAAAGCCGGGAGAAAGAGGCCCGGGAGAAAGAAACCCGGGAGAAAGATGTTCGGGAGAAAGAGGCCCGGGAGAAAAAATTATACTCTGCTTTTGGATGGGATCCGGTAAAATTCAGAGGCAGTTTGAAAAGTTGATAAGGAGCAAAAATGACAAGCAGATCATTGTGCTTCATTCTTTATTTATTCTTTGAAGGCAGTACATAGCCCAAAAGAAGCAGAGGATGAGCACAATGATTTTTTTTTGCGCAAGACCCGGGCATGCCTTGAAGTACTGAAGTTATTGCCCACGCCCTCGACAGGGCGTGAACAGTAACAAAAAACCATACGTCCCATTTGGCGGGAATTCAGAAAATTCAGTGGTACCTTGATTTTTCCGCAAGGGGCAAAGCTGACAAGCGGGCTATAGTGTTTCAAGATGGTAGCATGCCTCAAAAGGCAGTACATGGCCACAGGAAGCAGAGGCTGAATACATTGTTTTCCTTTATCGTACAAGACTCGAGTGAGTCCTGAAAGGAAGAAGTAATACTTTCACATCAAAAGGCAAGGAGGTGCTGATATGGATGTTCTCTTCATTGGAATCACTGATCATATGTCTGACAGTGGATACGATCACATTTTCGAATTTTTCAGGTTTGAGCTTCTGGTCCACTATGGAACTGAAATCCCTGACAATACATGCATTTGGTCCAGCTGGGACGGCAGAGATTACATGGATTGCGGGACCGATCTCTATAGCAGGCTCAATAATCAATATCACCTTAAAAAAAGAGGGATACAACTGACGAGGAGCCTGTTCCTCCCGGATCCTCTGTTTTGGGACGCCTCTCACGATCTTCTGATGATTCTTGGCAGGTCGGATGATCTGTGCACTTATATAAAAGGACTGCGGAAATTTTCTCCTTCCGCCCTGAAGGTCGTTGATTTTCCTGATTTTTATATTTACAAAATGGCGTCTTCAGTGCATGAGAAAACGGATGAATATGGAAACATGTCCCGCGATCTCATGGTGTATGACCTGGGTTTTCTGAAATGACATTTTGAAAGGAGGTGGTATCACAGGCATGAAAAACGAAACCTTTTATGAACCGATGACGGTAATGGAGAAACCGATCGAGATCAATCTCATCAACAAAGCATCCGGCGTATATTTCCCCGGTGTGCCCGTATTTGAGGGCAATACGCTTGGGCAGATCCTCGAGGAATATGCGGAGGATCTTGGCATAGATCTTCATGCCGGCAAATATATTTTTGAAAACAGGACAACCGGTTTCAGTACTGCTGATACCCGGGTCACTGTAAGGGAGTTCGGCCTGATGAATGGCGGGGAACTTGTGCTTCTGGATGAGGGAGGAGTTGCCGGAGCCGGCCGGCCCTCTCTTAAGAAAGGCACTGTTTAAATGACATTTGGAGATAATCTTTTTTGTTTACTTTTACTTGTCCTGACTGCAGTTTCCGTGATAGCTCATATCATGAAATCGGGAGAAGTCCGTGATGGGAACAGGGGCGTGGCAGAGGCTGACCTTCATAGTAAGCTGCGCCAAAGCGCTTCAGTATTGCCGCTGCCTCCCCGTGCCCATGCAGGTTTTGTGTCATCTCCTTCTCCCGCGGATCCGGGTGAAAGAGTGGAAAATAATGAGGATGCATTATTTTTCATTCCGGAGGTTTGCGTCGAAGTGCCGCAAACTTCCCCGGATCCCATCGGAGAAATCGCCTCTGCTGAGTCTTCTCTGTTTTCGCCTGGACGAAGACATCTCATGGTGCCGCCCTTACCGGCGGCAGGCCGGAGAAGAGAGCGGGACGGCCGGAGCAGGCTTTATGGAAAGCCGGGACCGGGAGGGATCAGGCCGCTGCAGTTTCCGTGCTGCCCGATTGACCGGCAGAGAAACAGGAAGGGATGTGCTCAGAAGATATTCTGGGACCGCACAAACGACTGCTATGTATGTTCATACGGACATCGTTTTTCAAGGAACGGCAGGCTCTGCTGAGTCCATCTGCTGACCAGGCAGAAGGGTCGAAAGGAACAGCAGACCCTGCTGAGTCCTTTTGTTTACGATTGAGAAGGGTCGAAAGGAACAGCGGGCTCTGCCGGGTCTTTCTGTTTACGGCTGCGAAGGGGAGAAAGGAAGTCGGCATGTCAACAATCTACAATCCATTGAAACTGCCGGAGTACAGGAAATATTTCAAAGGGAAAAAAGTTCTTGTTGTCGGCGCGGGCGCTGTGGGGTCCGCGCTCATGGAGTTTTTTGCCAAGATGGGCGTCTCTGCAGACGCGCTGGACTTTGATTGTTTTACATTGGAGAATGCGGCAAAAGGAAGCTGCCTTGTCCGGACACCGGAAGATGCAGGACGGAATAAGGCAGAATGCACATCGGCCCGTATACAGCCGCTGCTGGATGAGGGATGTACTTCCAATGGAATAGACGCGGATCTCTGCCTGCTCGGACCTGAGGCTTTCGCGGACTATGACCTTGCCGCTCTTGCACTGGACAACTATGATGCCAAGATTCTCTTGAATGAACTTGTGATGCAGCTGGAGAATTCAAGGAGGCCGGTTGTCATTATGGCCGGGACACGGGAGGAGACGGCACAAAGCGTCATCCTTGACGGCAGTGAGTTCTGTCTCCGGTGTCTGATCGATGAGTCCTGGCTGCGGGACTCTTCTGTCCGGACATCCTGCGGCGCGCCCCAGATCCGCAGGATTGACGGTGTCCCGCAGATCATCCGTACATCCAACCTGGCCTCTTCCATGGCGGCGCACCTGTCTGCCGAACAGGTGCGGGCGTTTGTGACAGGTATAGATGGTGTCCTGAACAGGCGCCTTGCCTATACGGCATATCCCGGCCTCGGTATCAGCGAATCACGTCCCATGCGGAAAAGAGGATGCCCCGGGTGCGGTATTCTGCCTCCCCGGGAACTGCGTTGGCTGCATGGCACGGTAATGGAGACCACGCTGGAGGACTTGTTTTCGGCGGTCAGCCGGGATCAGGGGACAGATGATTTTGAAATACTGGTGCACCAGCTTCACTATCGAAAACTGACCCATGCAGAATTCATCCTGACAGATACCTGCTGTGTCTGCGGGCGTGGGATCCGCGTTATGAAACACAGCGGAAGGACTTTTCCTGCGGATATGGTCTGCCCGGAATGCCGGGGAAGCGAAGGATCTGCAGCGGCTGATTCAGCCTCCGGCGCAGGACGATATGTGAATGTGTTTACTCCTGCATCAACCGGGGAGGAGATACGAAAGATGACCCTCTTTGAACTCGGGTACCCCTTGGGCGCCCATATCCGGATCATCATCAGGAACGGGGCGTTTGATTTCCTGGATGAGGGAAAAATCGTTCATCTGACGTATGCGTTTGATCAGGATTCCCTTCGGATGCATACAATCCAGTCCCTGAGATCATAAACACAAGGATGAATGGAGAGAATAGAACATGAGCTTTTCTGTCGCTTATACAGATAAAAACGGTGTTTCCAGGAAATATACCCTTAGAGAATCGGAATCAACGGAAGCACTTAAAAATGATTATGATGAGCTGATGAGGACCTACGATCCGGGATATGTGAAGATTGAGCGGATTAAGGCGGGGCAGGGAGAAGCACTGCATCTTCGGGTTACTGTAAATGCACGCTCTCACTATCTGACATCACCTCGTGATAAGAGGCCAAAGGCATGTGACTCAATGTCCGTGGAAGTGATTTGTTATCCGGGTTATCCGCTGAAGGCGGTCACCGCAATGTATGACCGGAACCACTACCTGGCAAGCCCGAATGTGTTTAAGTCCGGGATTGCGTGTATTGACAGCTGGAAACCTCTCAAAAGTTCACTCCTGACAGTCGTCCAGAAGCTGGTCATGGATATGATCCACAATCCAACAGTGACCCGCTACGACAGTATGGCAAATGCTGCCCTTTTTGAATGGCATAGAAAAGGCAGTAAATCCGGGGAATTCCCTACCGTGGATCCATCCATGCTGTATGCGCGCCGGGACGATACTTCCAGCCCCTGTCTTCCACCCCGCAGAGGGACCGCGGTTCAGACCAGGAAGCCTGCACTTCCGCCTATGCCGCCCAGAGACGCTGTGAGACGTACGAAGAAGACGGAAACCAGGTCTGAAGAACAGTGAGGTCAGGGTGGTCAGGGAGGTCAGGGAGGTCAGAGAGGTCTGGGAGGTCAGAGAGGTCTGGGAGGTCAGAGAGGTCAGGGAGGGCTGCCGCTATAAGATCACAATTCCCTTCGTATGATCCTCCCGGTCTGGAACAGGCATTGTTTGAGTAAGATAAGGATTGGCATATGGAAAAAGAGCAAGGACTTCCCCGGCTTCCTGAACGAAAACCCCGGGAACAGGTTGTCTATCCCGGGATGACATTTGAAGAAGTCATCAATACGATCGAGAAGGAATGCGGCAGGTCATTTGCCGTCAAGTCCTATGGACGCGGGAAGCATAAGGTTATTATTTTACCTGAAGCGGTGAGTGAACTCAGAGTGATGGTCAGTTTCGGAAGACGCTCCCCTAAAAACCTCAAAGAGCAGAAATACAACGGATACGGTCACTTCCTGGACGGAGGAGACGGAAATGTCATTATCGTCGTTGCTCACTTTATCGAGGTTTTTACGATGAACCGGTCCGCAGTGCATGCGTCAAATCTCGGTCCGGGAGGAGAGTCCAACCCCGGGCTTGATTTTCTGGAGTATTACAGGGAGGAATTTCTTTCCTCAGAAAAAGACTGTAATGAAGACGCAGGCGGCTATAAGGCAGATCCGTTTCTGGATATCTGCGGATCATCGGAATTTGTCCTTGAAGGACATACTCACCCCGACCTTGGTGTGTTCTGGTCTCCCCAGGACAGGAAAACAGGATCAGCCCGTGCCGCTTCCTCCCCTGTCTGCATCTTTGTCTGTGATCCGGTCAGGCGCGAGATACTTGGCAGTGTCGGAAAGGCATTCGAAGAAGCGGAGGTGATCCTTTATGACAGAGTCAATAGCCCGTACACTGAATCCTGCTTCCCGGAGCCTGCTCAGGAGGAGGCAGATTCCCGGATCTGCGTCAACAAACTCATTTATCAGGCACAGCAGTGCATCAGCCTGCGCGGCTGTTCCGGGAAGATTCTATGTCATACCGGAATATGGGGAGATCTCAAAGTAAACATTAAGCTGAAGGTTCCCAAAGAAAGTAAATGATCAGGAAAGGAAATAAAGCAGTTGATTATTAAGAGGAGGAAACGATGGAATACGGGAAAGAAAGCTTTGGGCACATGCGTGATGAAAGTCCGGTTATAGAAGGGCCTGCCTATATCGTTGCCTCAGTCGGGATGAATACCGGACTGGATATAATCGAGGTACCCGAAGGAGAAAGCTGGTGGGAAGGAGTTGGAGAAGAGATTAAATTTGTCGCTGACTCTTATGAAGAGGCCAGGAGATTTTTGAGGAAGACGTACGGATACAAGTGAACAGCTGCGGCGGACACGGGCCGGTCGGGGGTAGAGGGCGATGCAGGCCGCCTCTACCCTGTTTTTATAGCAGGGCTGCCGCAAGGTATCTATCGCCTGGCGGCGAACGGCAGCCCGCAGTTTAATCATACATGTTTGCGGGCACTCGCCCATGGCCACAAGTATGTTTATAAGGGAATTATGCAATCACAATTCCGCCATATGGACGGATCTGCAAAATCCTGCAGCTTCCTTCCCCGAGTACAGAGTCCATGTCCCTGCGGAATGCCTCTGCATCCGCTGCCGGAACGAATGCCTGGATTGTTCCCGCGAAGCCTCCGCCATGCACTCGGCACATTCCTTTTCCGGCGAGCAGATGCTCTGCCGCCATCAGCGCAATAGCGACCGCCTGCTGATCAGGGAACCTGCTGCTGTAGACATTCTGCAGATACATGAATGAAGACCGGCCTGATTCCCCGGCAGTTTTTAAATAAGCCCTGAAATCTCCGGTAAACAGAGCCTCTGTCTCGCTTTTGACCCTGTCATTTTCTTTGTAAAAATGGGACGCCCGCAAAACCGCGCGGTCTCCGCATGCCTTGCGCAGAGAAGCAATCGCTTCACGGAACTGTTGCTCCGGCACTTCCCGCAGCACCTCTTTGCCGAAATACTGTGCGACGGACTTCATCTCCGCAGGAACCGCGGCATAGTCCTCTGTCAGGTCCGCGTGATCGGCACCGGAATCGATGATGCAGAGCTGATAGCCGCTGTCCGCAAAGGAAAACGGTATTTTCGTGATCACCGGTTCCTCTTTCTGCTCGAAGTCAATGGCAATGGCGCCTCCGACAGAGCAGGCCATCTGGTCCATCAGCCCGCAGGGCTTTCCAAAATATACGTTTTCCGCATACTGACCGATTTTTGCGATCTCTACAGGATTCAGCGCATCCGCGCAGAACATGTGATTGAAGATCACACCGATCAGTGTCTCAAAGGCTGCCGATGAGGACAATCCGGAGCCGCCGGGGACGTCAGAGATGACGCAGGCATTGAAGCCCTGCGGCTGAAAGCCGCGCTGCCGGATCGCCGCGGCGATCCCCCGGATCAGGGAAGCGGTCTGATTGACTTCTTCCGGATGTACGGTATCATCCGTGATATCGATCCGCAGAACTTCATATCCCTCCGACTTCAGGACTACGGTACTGGTTCCGTTGGGCGCTGCAGCGGCCATCAGGTCCAGGCTGACGCTTGCCGCCAGAACACAGCCGCGCTGGTGGTCTGTGTGGTTGCCGCCCAGTTCCGTGCGGCCGGGTGCGCTGTACAGAGCGAGCCTGCCTGAAACACTTGCTGATCCGGCCGTCTCTTCTTCTTTTCCACTATTCTGCGTTTCAGACGATCCGGGTTCAACAGCCTGGCTGCTGTCGGATTCTGCTCCAAACCAGGACTCATACATGCCCAGAACTTTCTCCGCCCTGGCGCGTTCCGCTGCCGGATCCTCCGTCAGATAGATTTCTTTCAGACGTGCATCCAAAATACCGTTTTCCAACTGCTCTCTCATATTTTTTACTGTCATATTGTTCTCCCGTTTTTTCCAATGCCGCAGATCGTTTCGATTCTGCGGTTTTCTTATTTTTACTGTGATATGAGGACATGAGTTCCGGGGCTGTTTTGCCGCGCCCGGGCTCAGGCTGCAGGCTGAACGCTCTTTTGCTGCTGCATGCTGTCAAAGCTTCAGATTCATATCTGTATATCCAGCAGATATGCCCCGCAGGCATTGATGATCGTAGTGTCCAGATATTTTCGTGTAACGGGTATTTTAAATCCGTAATTTCGGTGTACATGTCCGTGCAGCATGTAGCGCGGTCTGTATTTTTCCATAAATTTCAGAAAACAGCGGAATCCCCTGTGCGGAAGCGTATCGAGATCTCCCTGTCCAAAGGCAGGCGCATGTGTCACCAGTACATCGATTCCCTTATTCCTCCGGATCTTCCACCAGAGTTTTCTGACCCTCCGAGCCATCTGCCTCTCGGTGTACATGTAGATTCCGTCAGGCTGGTAGCGGTATGAACCGCCTAAGCCTGCAAAACGGATGCCCCGGTACCGGAATACCGTTCCTTCGATACAGATGCACCCTTCCGGGGGGTGATCCGCAAACGCGTCATCGTGGTTCCCGCAGACATACAGCAGAGGACAGTTTCCCAGCGTGACCAGAAACTCCAGATAAGACCGGCTGAGATCTCCGCAGGAAATGATCAGGTCAATGCCGTCCAGTCTGCCCGGCTGATAACATTCGTAATAGTATCTGGATTCTTCATCCGCCACGACCAGCACTTTCATCTGCCTGTATCCTTTCCGGATAGCTCAACGCCCTGATGATTCACCAGAATTTTTGCTTTTTCTTCCAGTTCTTCATACGCGGGAATAGAACCTCTCACATTATCCTCGAGATAGTTCATCCGGATGATTTCCTCCATACGGAGCATTTCTTCCGCCTGGTTTGCTTTTTCTGTTCTGATCATTTCTTCCGCGCGGATCATTTCTTCCATTCGAATGATTTCTGCCGGACGGGCGGCCTGCCTGTTTTTCACCGGAACCTTCCTGTCTGTGTCCGGCTGCGGTGTGTGATAAAAAGGCCGACAGCTGCCGTCCCGGATCGCGCGGCACAGTACCTCTCCCAGATAGCGCACACTTTCAGGCAGCTGATCCGAATAAATCATGTCCACAACGCCGGATGACATTCCCCAGAAATAATTCAGAGAACGGGTTTTTCCGCTGTCCTCCGCACGGAAGGTCCCGTTCAGAATCGCCCGCAGAATACGCTCATAATAGATGCCCCAGTTCCACAGGGGAAGCACCAGCGGTGTCCGGTCCTCCATCCACATCAGCCCATTCAGGTAATGACTGCTGCCTTCATGCTTCACAAATTCACGGAAGGATACCAGTTCCGCGCCCTTTTCCGCGAGACGCGCTTCTGCCGCATCCATCCCGCCGACCGATGACCACTCCAGATAGACTTCTGCTTCCGGATCTGTCATCCGGGCTCCCCGCGCAAAAGCATTGATATCCGCAATCGCACCATAGATTGGATATTTGGAGAGATAACCCAGCTTGTGATTCCGGCACAGCGCGCCGGCAATTGCTCCGGTTACAAATTTTGCCTCATACATCCGCGGGTAATATGCGCGGATACTCCGATGCGCTTCATTCAGAGAACAGCTCAGGATATCGATTTCCGGGTGCTCGATGGCGATCCTTATTATTTCCGGAAACATGTGCGGAAATGTTATGAAGATTACGTTCACGCCGTCCTCGATCAGTGCATCGAGGACGCTGCCGATTTTTTCGTCTGCCTCCAGCACACAGGCCTCGGTGCTGATTTTTCCTGAAAAAACATTCTGGACATGCTTTCTGCCGAGTTCATGATAATAACTCCAGTTTGCGGAGACCGGTTCTTCATTGTAAAGAAATGCCGCTTTTTTTCCGGTCACACCGATCACCCGATGCAGAAGCCCCTTTCCGGAAGTGTCCGGTTCTGTCCGGATCTCAATCATGCTGCTCTCCTGCTGCAGCGCGATCTCACCCCACGCTTTTACAAGATCTTTTTTGAGCTGGCTTTCACTCTTCCACCACAGCGAGTCGTACCCGTAAATCTGTATAAAGGCCAGAAACGCATCTCCCGTGGTCGATTGGAGTTTATTTCCGCCGCATGCAAGGTATATTTTCCTAAACGAATAATAAGCGGAGCTGAAGCGCCGGATTTCATCCTCCGTCCAGTGCTCACCGGCCCCTTTCCCGACAGCATTCTGGAGCCGTCCGCAGGAGCCGCTGTGTGAGAATTCAATAAAATTGATGCCGCTCTGCCGGTAGAATTCGACCAGCTCAAAGTAACGCGCGGCGGCTTCATCCTGATTCCGCTCCGGCATGATCCGCCGGACATAAGCCGGGACAGAGACCGCGTCAAAATATTTGAGAACACTGACACGCTTGTTCCCTTCCAGGACATAAAAGCGGTTCATATATTCATACACGCGGATTGGATCCCGGATGCCTTCCTCCAGATGACTTTCACACAGCTGCTGCCATTTGTCCGCAAATTCGGAGCTCTCCTCTGCTGTCGGCATAAAATTGCCGGCAAAGGAAACAGCCCTTGCGGAAGACACAGTCCCGACAACCCACTCGAGCGGAATCTGTACAAGCCCCAGATCCTTACCCGTCATCTGCCGGTTGCCGGGGAGGATTTCATCCAGGACCGGAAGCTTTGGGTAAAGGCCCCGCACTACCTGCTGCCGGGTGTATTTCTGCCCCTTCTTCCTTGCATTTCTGTAAACGTTTTCCATATTTCCCCGCTTCCTGAAAGAAGCTGCCGCACCGTGAGCCGCACGGTCTTTCTTCTTTACTATACTTGTCCGCTATCCGCTGCCCGTTTCGTGGAGTGAAACAGCGTCAGGGTATTTTAATAAAGTAATGATAGCAAAGCCGTTTTTTCAGTCACAGGGAATAATGTCGCCTGCTTATGGGCGGATGTGTTATCTTTTTCTGCTCTTCCAGAATATGCTCCGCTGCCCCCACAAATCATTGTATCCTATATTGATTTTCATTAATACTGGCTTCCTCAATATCGTTTCTCAGCCGTTTGTCAGCCGTTTGTAAGCAGGAAAGGCCTGAAGAAACCTTCTATTGAAAGATAAGTTAGCGGCGTCAAATTTAGATTGACACGACTAACCCCCTGTGCTACGATTACCTTACACTAACTGGATTTTATAAGACTAACTATTATATAGTGAAAGGAGTTTACAAATGATACCCTTGAGTCTGGCGGACCCTGGAAAAGAACAGACGATAAAGAAGATTGGCGGAAATGCAGAGGTACGGCAGCATCTGGA
>JBGUNJ010000131.1:0-15827 GCA_045117315.1 Lachnospiraceae bacterium
AATGGGGCGAACGCCGTTCCACTCGGGTTTTTGCGCTGAAAATCGCGCAAAAACGCCTCGAATTCGAGGGGGTCTGTACTGTAACACAATATGCATGCTTTTTGTGCGAAAACAGGTTATGCTTGCGCTGATGTATTTTTTTTATTAAACTTGTGTGGAGAATCCCGAGTTAAGACTATATTTTGTTACAGAAAGGCTAGGTATAAAAATGGCACTGGTAGGAATAGTCATGGGCAGTGATTCGGATATGCCCGTTATGAAAAAGGCAGCTGAAGTCCTCGATGAACTTGGAGTGAGCTATGATGTGCGTATCATTTCCGCGCACAGGGAACCCGATGTGTTTTTCGAATACGCAAAAGGCGCTGAGGCGGCCGGCATGAAAGTCATTATCGCGGGCGCAGGAATGGCGGCCCATCTGCCCGGCATGTGCGCAGCTCTCTTTCCGCTTCCGGTGATCGGTGTCCCCATGCACACAAGCAGCCTGGGCGGACGCGATTCCCTCTATTCCATCGTGCAGATGCCCAGCGGCATCCCTGTGGCGACCGTCGCGATCGGCGGAGCCAAGAATGCCGGAATTCTGGCTGCCAAAATGCTGGCAATCTCGGATGAGGCACTGCTCGCAAGACTGAAAGCATATTCTGAGAAGATGTTGGAAGAGGTCCAGAAAAAGGATGCCAGACTTCAGGAAGTGGGCTGTAAGGACTATTGATCTGCAGATCGGTTCATCTGTTGATGAGTCTGCCGCCCGGAGGTTTTGCCGCGCGGACAGGCGGCAGAGGATGCCGTGATCAATATGTGCGGCAGCGTACTGAAAGATTGTTTTTTTGAAAGAATACTCACTTGTCGGTCCGGTTTTCCATGGCGGTTCAGGCTGCAGGAAAACTGTTTAAGACAGGTGTCCAAGCTGATAAATGATTTTATGAACGGAGGTCATGACCGCAATTATGATGGATTATAAGAGTGCCGGCGTCGATATCGAGGCCGGATACCGCAGTGTTGAACTGATGAAAGCCTATGTCGCCAAGACTATGCGCCCGGAGGTAATGGGCGGTCTGGGCGGCTTTTCCGGCGCTTTCTCTCTGGCAAAGATTAAGGAAATGGACGAGCCCGTTCTCCTGTCCGGTACGGACGGCGTCGGGACCAAGCTCAAACTGGCCTTCCTCATGGACAGGCACGATACCGTGGGAATCGACTGTGTCGCCATGTGCGTCAACGATGTGGCCTGCGCGGGCGGCGAACCTCTCTTTTTCCTGGACTACATCGCCTGCGGCAAAAACTATCCCGAGAAGATCGCACAGATCGTCAAGGGAGTATGTGACGGCTGTGAGCAGGCGGGCGCTGCCCTGATCGGCGGAGAGACCGCGGAGATGCCCGGCTTCTATCCGGTGGATGAGTACGATCTGGCCGGCTTCGCTGTGGGTGCCGCCGATAAAAAGAACCTGATCACGGGAGAGAATATCTGTGCGGGAGATGTCCTGGTGGGGATCGCTTCCTCAGGTGTCCACAGCAACGGTTTCTCTCTTGTCCGCAAGGTCTTTGATGTCAATGAAGAGAATCTTCGTGAATTTATCCCGGAACTGGGCGAGACTCTGGGAGACGCCCTGCTTCGCCCGACAAAGATTTATGTCCGCGCGCTCAGGAGTGTCCGTGAGGCCGGCGTCCTCATCAAGGGATGCAGCCATGTCACGGGCGGCGGATTCTATGAGAATATTCCCAGAATGCTTCCTGAAGGAGTGAGGGCCTGTGTCAAAAAGGACAGCTATGAGGTCCCTGCGGTCTTCCGTCTTCTGCAGAAGAGGGGCGGCATCGATGAGCAGATGATGTACAACACCTTCAATATGGGCATCGGCATGGTCCTTGCCCTGGATCCCGCTGACGCGGACAAAGCTGTCCGGGCTCTCGAGGCGGCAGGAGAAAAAGCTTATGTGATCGGCAGCATTGCAGCCGGTGAAAAAGGGGTGGACGTATGCTGAGAGTGACAGTATGTGTTTCCGGCGGAGGCACCAATCTTCAGGCTATCATCGACCGCATCGCCGACGGCACGATCAAAAACACACAGATCGTACAGGTGATCAGCAACAATTCCGGAGCTTTTGCGCTTGAGCGCGCTGCAAAGGCCGGGATCTCCGCCTGCTGCGTCTCTCCCAAAGATTATCCCGACAGGGATGCCTTTAACGAGGCACTGCTTGAAAAGATCAACGAGGCGGCTCCCGACCTGATCGTCCTGGCCGGCTTCATGGTCGCTGTGCCCCATAAAATCTGCCAGGCTTACGCCGGCAGGATCATCAATGTGCATCCCGCCCTGATCCCTTCCTTCTGCGGCAAGGGACACTACGGTCTCCATGTGCATGAAAAGGCGCTGGAGCGCGGAGTCAAGGTCACGGGCGCCACGGTTCATTTCGTGGATGAGAATCTGGATACCGGCCCCATCATTCTTCAGAAGGCAGTAGATATTCAGGAAGACGACACTCCCCAGACGCTTCAGAGACGCGTTATGGAACAGGCGGAGTGGGTCATTCTGCCCAAGGCCATCGACCTGATCGCGGCAGGCAGAGTGCGCATCGAAGGCCGCAGAACAAGGATTCTGTGACCGGTTTCTGAATTTGGCCCCGCAGTATATTTTTTGCGGGTATTCATAAAGGAGGATTTGATTTTGGCAGAGAAAAAAATGGATATGAAAGTCCTGCTTGTCGGAGGCGGCGGCAGGGAGCATGCGATCGCGGACGCGATCCTTCGAAGCCGGCGCGTGGCTAAGCTGTACTGTGCGCCCGGCAATGCCGGCATTGCCAGGATTGCTGAGTGTGTTCCGATCGGAACCATGGATTTCGCCGCCCTGACGGCTTTCGCAAAGGAAAATGAGATTGACCTGACAGTCTGCAGCATGGATGACCCGCTCTGCGCCGGAATCGTGGACGCGTTCGAGGCGGAAGGCCTTCGCATCTTCGGCACGCCTGCCAACGCCGCGATCATCGAGGGCAGCAAGGCATTTTCCAAGGACCTCATGAAGAAATACGGCATTCCGACAGCTGCCTACGAGACCTTTGACGATCCCGAAAAGGCTCTGGCCTATCTCGAGACCGCAAAACTTCCAATCGTGCTCAAGGCTTCCGGACTTGCCCTGGGCAAAGGTGTCCTGATCTGTCAGGATCTGGCATCCGCAAAGGACGGGATTCGTGAACTTATGATGGACAAAAAGTTCGGTGACGCCGGCAGCAAGGTGGTCATTGAAGAATTCATGACCGGCCGGGAAGTTTCTGTGCTGGCATTTGTGGACGGCAGCCATTACAGGCTCATGACCTCTTCCCAGGACCATAAACGTCAGGGAGACGGGGACACCGGCCTCAACACCGGCGGAATGGGGACTTTTTCTCCCAGTCCCTTCTATACGCCCGAGATCGACGCCTGGTGCCGCGAGAATATTTATGACAAGACCGTCGCGGCTATGGCGGCAGAAGGACGTCCCTTCCGCGGAGTCCTCTATTTTGGTCTGATGATGACTCCCGACGGTCCCCGCGTTCTGGAGTTCAACACCCGTTTCGGCGATCCCGAGACACAGGTCGTGCTTCCCCGCATGAAGACTGATATCATCGATGTGATGGAGGCCTGTATCGACGGCACCCTCGATCAGATCAGTCTGGAGTTTGCCGACAATGCAGCCGTCTGCGTGGTCATCGCTTCGGGAGGCTATCCGGAGTCCTATGAAAAGGGCAAAGTTATCACCGGTCTTGAGAAATTCGACGGACAGACCGCCTATAAATGCTATCATGCCGGTACAAAGTTTGATGATGAGGGCAGGACCGTGACCAGCGGAGGCCGTGTACTTGGTGTAGTCGCCATCGGTGACACCTTGAAAGAGGCTCGTGCCAATGCCTATGAAGCAGCCAAATGGGTACACTTTGATAAGATGTACATGAGAAGTGATATAGGGAAAGCCATAGACGCAGTCTGATAAAAAGTGGTATAATCTGGAATAGTATTGAATAACCGATGTTTTGATGTGCAGAGCGCTGTGTGCCTGCGTGACGCGCGAAACAGGGCGCATTTTTAAGCATACGTGTTTTTGAAAGCTGTCCCATGGCCGCAAGTGCAATCAAAATATCGGATCAGACTTGTAACTGTTCAGATCAGCGAAGCGCTCAAGGCGCGCCGGACGAGGCATATTCTTATGTGTGCCGCTGCGGTTCCGGTATGGAGGAGATAATGAAGAATATAAAAGAGGGACGCAGGGGTGTAAGAGGGCTCAGGACGTTCGTGGCCGCACTGCTCGCGGCACTCGTTCTGGCGATGCCTGTCGCCGCTGCCACGATTACAACTGACGATGTTGTGATCCGCAATTCACCTGAGGATAAAGGTCAGGAGAACAGCATCGGATCTTTGAACACCGGAGATACAGTCACAGTACTTGATAGTGCTACGGATTCCACAGGAATACAATGGTATCTGGTCGAACTCCCCAATAAGAACAGGGGCTACGTCAAGGCTCAGTGGGTCAGCGAGGACGGAACCGTTCCCGAGAATTCCCAGCAGGAGGAGCAGACTCAGCAGGAGGACACTCAGCAGGAGGACACTCAGCAGGAGGATGCTCAGCAGCAGGAAGCTCAGCAGGAAACTGTCGAAGATTCCGGGACGGAACAGGGCGGGGAAACTCCCGATGCCATCGATGATTTTACTCCTGACGAATTAAAAGAGTCCGACAGAGAAGAAAAAGCGGATGATGCAGAAAAGGAAGAATCTGCTGACGGCAAGGAGAAAGACGGCGAAAAGGCATCCGACTCCCAGGAGTCCCCTGACTTGACCGGCGGAGATTCCTACAATCCTTTCACTGATCCCGAGGCTCACTACAGCATGCATTTCTACACGGAAAACGACGGGACAGGTGAGTGGTATATCTATAACTACGACACTGATTCCAGAATCAGGATCGGGGATCTGGAAGAGCTGAATACTGCCAGGACCGCAGCTGAGAAAAATGCCTCTTCCGCCAAAATCTGGCGCACGATCGCATGTATTCTCCTCATTCTGCTTATCGTTGTTCTGGTCCTTCTGTACATGATCATCAAGCGCAACAGCCCTGCTCCGCGCAGAAGATCCGGCGTCAGCTCCCGCAGGCGTTCCACAGTCGACGATGATGACGATGACTTCGATGAGTTCGATTATTCCGATGAGGATGACGATGATACTGAATCTGAAGATGATGAATCATCTGAGGATGACAGTGAAACGGATGAAGAGGAAGAGCCGGCAGAAGAGACTGAAACAGGATCCTCCCGCACCTCCGCGGCAGGTGTTATAGCAGCGGCCGGACAAAAGCTCCGGGCGGCGGCAGCCTACGAGGAAGAGGACGAAGAAGAGTTTGACGAGGACTCAGACTCAGAGTCCGAACCGGAGTCTGACGAGGAAGACGAAGATGCTGTCTCCCCGGACGACGAAGATGACGATGAGTATGATGAAGAGGATGAGTACGAGGAAGACGACGAGGAAGAAGACGAGGAAGAAGACGAAGACGACGAGGAAGATGGAGGCAGGCCTGCCAGAAGAGGCGGTTTCTTCGGATTCCTGAAAAATATCTTTTCTTCTGATGGTCTGGACGACGACTATGACGAAGAGGATGATGAAGAGGAAGACGAGGAAGACGACGAAGACGACGAAGATGAATATGATGATGAGGATGACGACTACGATGAGGATACCGGCCTGATCGAAGACGAGGAGGAAGAAGAAGAGAGAACCCCCGTCAGAACAAGCCGGAGAAGCGAATCACGTCCTTCACGTGAACGCCGCAGACAGCGCCGTACACCCAACATCACCTTCGATGAAGAGCTTGATTATCCCGAGGACGCAGAGCTTCTTTCATTCACCAGAGAAGACACTGCCGATATCAGGAAGAAACCTGCTGACAGCCGGCCGTCTCCGGACAGCTCCGCGGATGAACCCGCCGAAAGCAAAGCTCCCGCATCAGATTTCTATGCCGATGACGACGATGATATGGAATATTCCTTCCTGGGAAGTTCTTCCAAGCGCGGCAGGTAAATTACACCGCGGTTTTGCGGCTGCAGAACAATAATACCTGTAATCCGGAAACCGGATCTTATTATCAATATCTTGACAGGGCATGCTACATGTTATATTATTCATATAACAGTACATGCCCTGTTTTTTGCTTTCCGGCCCGGCTTTTGGCCCGGCTTTCTGACTCAGAGGACAGGCATGTAGAAGAAAATGGAGGGATATGTTATGCTTATCAAGATTGACTTTAGCAGTGATGAAGCGATTTATCAGCAGCTTTGCAACCAGATCATTCTGGGGATCGCTACTGCCAGCCTTGAAGAAGGAGACGCCCTTCCCTCTGTCCGTCAGATGGCAGATCAAATAGGCATAAATATGCACACTGTAAACAAAGCCTATTCAATCCTCAAGCAGGAGGGTTTTGTCAAAGTGGACCGGAGGCGCGGAGCGATCATCTCCGTCGATGTCGATGTTCTCAGGGCCAGGGCCCAGCTCGAAAAGGACCTCAGAAGACTGCTTGCCCAGGCCAGGTGCCGTAACATGACAAGGCAGGAACTTCATCGGATGGTAGACAGCATTTATGACGACTATGAATAAGAGTCGTTAAAAAGACGGCCATGAGTGAAAGCCGGAAAAACATGGCGGATATGTGTAAGAGCCGTAAAACATGATGGCCATAAGTGACAGCCGAAAAACATGAAGGCTATACATGACAGCCGAAAAACAAGAGTTGACATCACGCATATAAAAATGATGGAAAGATACTTTTTATGAAGGACAAATACACGAAAAATGCCCGTGCGGCGCTGAATGCGGCAAAGAACGCTTCCAAAAAAGCAAATCAGAATTATATCGGGACAGAGCATCTTATCATGGGACTTGTGCAGGAGCCTGACGGGGTCGCCTCCAGTATCCTTGCGGAAAACGGAGTGACTGCCGAACGGCTTGAGGAGATGATCTCCCAGCTCAATATCCACCCGGGAAGTCTGGCGCTTCTGGACCACGAGGGATATTCCCCACGCTGCCAGAAAGTGCTGAATATGGCTCATGCCCAGGCCCATAAGTACCGCTCTGACCAGACAGGGACCGAGCACATTCTGCTGGCCATCATTCTGGAAAAAGAGAATGTGGCCGTGAAGATTCTGGAAGCTTTGGGCGCAAACATTTCCAGTATGTACTTCGAGCTGCTGGCAGCCATGGGAGAAAATCCCCTCGCCCACCGGGATGACCTCAAGTCCGACACAGAGAAAGATGAACAGAAAGGGATCATCGAGCAATTCAGCAGGGATCTCACCAGAATGGCTTATGAAGGGAAACTCGATCCCGTAATCGGCCGCGAGGACGAGATCAGGCGGGTCATTCAGATCCTCAGCAGACGGACCAAGAACAATCCCTGCCTGATCGGTGAACCCGGAGTCGGCAAAACAGCTGTCGTAGAGGGACTTGCCAGGTGGATCGTGTCCGGTGATGTTCCCTCGTCCATGGCTGATAAGAGACTGCTCACGCTGGACCTTTCCGGCATGGTGGCCGGGACCAAGTACAGGGGTGAGTTCGAGGAGAGAATCAAAAGGGTGATCGAAGAGGTGACTGCCGACAAGAACATCATTCTCTTTGTCGATGAACTTCACACGCTGATCGGTGCCGGTGGTGCCGAGGGCGCCCTGGATGCTTCCAATATCCTCAAGCCTTCGCTTTCGAGAGGCGAGATTCAGATGATCGGCGCGACGACGATCACTGAATACCGCAAACATATAGAAAAGGACGCGGCGCTGGAGCGCAGATTCCAGCCTGTCCAGATCGAAGAACCGACACCTGACGAAACTGTAGAGATCCTTCGCGGCATTGTGCATATTTACGAGGACCACCACAATGTCAGAGTGGAAGAGGATGCTCTGCAGATGGCTGTGGATCTTTCGGTCCGCTATATTACAGACAGAAATCTTCCCGACAAGGCGATCGATGTCATCGATGAGGCCTGTGCGGCGGTCAGACTGGGATCGGCCTCCAGGAGTGAAGACAAAGCTGCCATTCTGGAAGATAAGATCCGGGACATGGACGAACGGCTGGCCAGAGCATTCATGCAGGGAAATCTGGGCGAGGCAAAGGCTCTGCGCAGAGAGCAGGATATCCTTGTCAAAAAGCTGGACAACCTTCGCAGAAGAAAGGACCGGGGCAGGGAATCCCGCAGACTGACTGTCACGCCCGAGGATGTGGCGTCTGTAGTCTCCACCTGGGCAAAAGTTCCGGTCAACCGGCTGACAGAGCGGGAGAGTGCCCGCCTGCTCAGGCTGGAAAAGGAACTCCACAAGCGGGTGATCGGACAGGAGGATGCTGTGCGCGCTGTCTCCCAGGCCATCCGCCGCGGCAGAGTCGGCCTTCAGAGTCCAAACAGACCTATCGGTTCATTCCTTTTCCTCGGTCCAACCGGTGTCGGCAAGACCGAACTCTCCAAGGCTCTCGCGGAAGTCATGTTCGGATCGGACAAGGACCTGATCCGGATCGATATGTCCGAATATATGGAACAGTACGCGGTTTCCAAGATCATCGGATCCGCGCCGGGTTATGTGGGCTATGAAGAGGGCGGACAGCTCTCCGAAAAGGTCCGCAGACATCCCTACTCTGTCGTTCTGTTCGACGAGATCGAGAAAGCTCATCCGGATGTGTTCAACATACTCCTGCAGATACTCGACGAAGGACATATCACGGACTCCCAGGGCCACAAAGTCAATTTCAAGAACACTGTCGTCATCATGACATCCAATGTCGGCGCACAGCGCATTGTGGCTCCCAAGACCCTGGGGTTTGCGGACAGGCCCACTGCCGAACAGGACTATGAGCGCATGCAGAAGGGTGTGATGGAAGAGGTGAAAAAGATTTTCCGCCCCGAATTCATCAACCGTATCGATGAAATACGGGTCTTCCACGCGCTCTCCAAAGAGGAGATGGCGGAGATCACGACCCTGCTGGCATCCGATCTGATCAACAGAGCATCCACACAGCTGGGAATCAACCTGAAGATCACCGCTGCCCTGAAAAATCATATCGTAGAGAAGTATTCCGACGATAAGATGGGGGCCCGTCCGCTGAAGAGGGCGATTCAGTCTGTGATTGAAGATCCTCTGGCGGAAAAGATCCTGGCTGAGGAATGCCCTGAGGGCTGCACAGTCACCGCAGGGTTCAGGGGTGGAGAGGTGATTTTCACGGTATCCAACAAAAAGCCCGCGGCAGCAGCTGAGGCCAGGGACGCCCAGCCTGCAGCAGCATCTGAATAAGCACTCCCTCCCTGCCCGGAAGACAGCTCAAGAGCTGACGAAAACGGCAGGGACGGCAGTTGTAAAGCAGCATATACAAAATCCGAAGGGACAAAAACTGAAAAAGCAGGGCCGGGAAGCCGCAGCCCCTGCAGACTGCGCCTTTATGTCTTATGACACGGCCCGTGAAATATATTTTTCCGCCTCACGGCGGACACTGGCCGGCCGGGAGCAGAGGATCCATATGAACTGCACAGCAGTTCATATTGCCGCATCTACCCTGTTTGGCATAAAAGCGCATCAAGATGGTGGAAAGATTGGCAAAAAAAATCAAAACAGTTTTTTTCTGCAGCAGCTGCGGACACGAATCCTCCAAATGGGTGGGGCAGTGTCCGGCCTGCCGGGAATGGAACACAATGGTGGAAGCCCCTGCGCCTGCCAGGACTGCAGGGGGACCTTTTTCCGGGAAGAATACGGCGGGTCCTTCGGTGCGCAGAAAGCCGGTGCCCCTGTCCGCAGTGGATGATTCCACGGAAGCCAGGTTTTCAACCGGTTTTACTGAACTCGACAGAGTTCTGGGAGGAGGCCTTGTTGCCGGCTCTATGTCCCTGCTTGGCGGAGATCCCGGCATCGGCAAATCGACCATCCTGCTCCAGGCAGCACGCAACATGGCGGCCTCAGGACTTGATGTGATCTATATTTCCGGCGAGGAGTCGCTCAGACAGATCAAGATGAGGGCGAAAAGGATCGGTGAGACCAGCGACCGCCTGAGGTTTCTGTGTGAGACCGACCTCGATGCCGTCACCGATATACTCAGAGAGGAAAAGCCCCGGCTGGCCATCATCGACTCGATTCAGACCATGTACAGCGCCCAGGTACAGGCTTCTCCCGGAAGTCTTGCCCAGATCCGCGAAGCTACCGGAATCCTGCTGCGGCTGGCAAAAGAAGAGGGAATTTCCTTCTTTCTGATAGGCCATGTCACGAAAGAGGGAAATGTCGCAGGCCCCCGTGTTCTCGAACACATGGTGGATGCTGTGCTCTATTTCGAGGGAGACCGCTATGCTTCCTACAGGGTCCTCCGCAGCGTAAAAAACCGTTTCGGATCCACGAATGAGATCGGCATTTTTGAGATGCGGGGAGACGGCCTTGCGGAAGTGATGAATCCTTCCGAGTTTTTGCTGAACGGGCGCCCTCACGACGCTTCCGGAAGCATTGTGACCTGTTCAATGGAAGGGACCAGGCCTCTTCTTCTGGAGGTCCAGGCACTTGTGTCCCGCATCAGCTACGGTTATCCGAGACGGCAGTCGACAGGTACCGATATAAACAGGATCAGCCTCCTGCTCGCAGTTATGGAGAAGAGGCTTGGGATCCGCACCTCCGAATATGACGCCTATATCAATCTGGCGGGAGGAATACGTCAGACTGAACCGGCGCTCGATCTGGGTATCGTGATGGCTGTTCTTTCCAGCTTCCGCAATGTGCCTGTCGACGATCACATGATCGTATTCGGGGAAGTAGGACTCAGCGGAGAGGTGCGTGCTGTTCCGATGGCACAGCTGCGCGTGCAGGAAGCGGCAAAGATGGGCTTCACATCCTGCGTCCTTCCCCGCAGCAACCTGAGGAGAATCGACGCGCCTGAAGGCATGCGGCTTCTCCCTGTCAGTTCGCTGGCGGAGCTGGTCGATTACCTGTGATCGTATCCCGACCTCCGGTCATAAGAAAACAGCAAACAACTCTGACACTTAAGGTATGGTTTTAGAACGATAAAGGGAGTAAATATGAATCCACTTCAGATTATGAAATTCAAAGACAAAATCGGTGAATTCAGAGAAAGACATCAGGGCTTTTCCAGATTTATCAACGCAGTCCGGAAAAGAGGGCTGCCCCAGGGATCAACGATCGAGATCAAGGTCACATTTCCCGATGAGCAGGTTATGAACACAAGTTTCCGCATTAAAGAAGAAGATCTGGAACTGCTTCAGATGATCGGTGACCTGCACAAAAAATAAGATATAGGCGGCCATGACACCATTTGCTACCATTTGTACACAAATTCCTATGGGCCTCTGTCTGCCGTCAGTTGGATCATTTTTTAACCAATCAATAAAAAAGCCCTGTCCCGGGCTGAGGATTATGCTTCAGCAGGGACAGGGTTTTCTTTTTTATCGCATAGCTGCCGTAAGGTATGTTTCGCCTGATGGCGAACGGCAGTCCGCAGGAGTGCAGAGGGCGGTATGGCCGCCTCCACCCCTTTTTTTCAAACTTGTGATTATGAGCATGGCTCACAGACTCACATGTAAGAAGCTACGCGTGCAGTCGCGTCTTCGACGCTCTCAGCCCGCTCCAAACATTCGCACAACGTCCGTGAGTACGGCTTCCGGCTGACTCTAAAGGCCGCCGGAAAATCGTAAAACACGACTCAGCAATTAATAGTTGTCAGCGTGGAGTTCAAAATAAGCCTGAGGATGGTTGCAGACAGGACATACGTCGGGGGCAGCGGGGCCAACCACGATGTGACCGCAGTTGCCGCACTCCCAGATACGGTCGCCGTCTCTGGAGAAAACAAGTCCGCCCTGGATGTTCTCGATCAGCTTGCGATAGCGTGCTTCATGCTCTTTCTCGATGGCAGCGACCATCTCAAAGAGATCCGCGATCTCGTTGAAGCCTTCTTCGCGGGCATCTTTGGCGAAGCCGGGATACATCTCGGTCCACTCCTCGTGCTCGCCTTCAGCAGCAATCTCAAGGTTCTCGACAGTGCCGTGCACACCTTCAAGAATCTTGTACCAGATCTTGGCGTGCTCCTGCTCGTTTGCGGCAGTCTGAAGGAAAATCTTTGCAATCTGCTCATAGCCGTCTTTTTTGGCCTTGGAAGCAAAATAGGTATATTTGTTTCTTGCCTGGGACTCTCCGGCAAATGCAGCCATCAGATTTTCAAAAGTTTTTGTTCCGATCAGGTTTTTTCCGAGAGTTGCATAATAATCAGTAGACATATAGGCCTCCTTCATATAAAAAATTAGTGAAATCCGTCAGTTGGTTTATCCGGCGGCAATATAGGGGTGCCTCAATAAAATTTTGCACAACATATTGCCTAATTAATGATAGCATACATTGATTCTTTAATAAATACTAAATTCAATTCTATTTTTATTACGTCTGTTTTTATGTTACTATTCACGCCCTCGATAGGGCGTGGACAGTAACGGTCTTAGGCGTGGTTGAAATCCGGGCGCAAAAAGTCTTTTCTGAATCAGAAAATAGATGTATGATAGATATGATTGCTGCCGGACAGATTATATGCCTGCAGCACACAGGCGGCAGTATGCAGCTACACTGTGCATCGCCGGTCAGCATGGAGGTTTCATATGCTCAGAGAAAATACAAATAACGGGCCAGCCACCCCCGCCGGTGACAATGGCCGCAGTGAGCCCGCGCAGGGAAGCGGAGACAGCCGGCGTTCTCTCTCGGAGCAGGGAAAGCTGGTTTACAAGGAAAAGAAAAGGTGGCTGTTCCTGGCTCTGCCTTTTACATTTACAACCTATTTTCTTTTTGAAAATGACATTCAGATCAGATCGGGCTTTCTCAATTCCACAGAGGATGACTGCTACATGTACCGCGTCATCGACGTGAGGCTGAATGTGAGTTTCCTGCAGAGGCTTTTCGGGATCGGTACAGTGATCTGCGTGACCTCCGATGCCACCAACAAGACGATCGTACTGAAAAATATCCGCAGGGCCAAAGAAATCAAAGACTTTATCTACAGGGCTTCTGAAGATGCAAAGATGAGACGCCGCACAGTGAATATGCAGAATATCGGAGCCTATGATGACGTTGACGGAGACGGATTTCCCGACTGATCAGTGACAGGCTGGTCCGTGACAGACTGGTCCACAACTAAGTGGGTCATGACAGACTGATTCATCTCAGGGAACATTAGAAGCTCCAGAAGCTTTAAGATGCTTTCTTAACGCAGGTGATTTTTGATGAATTTTTATAAAAATCTATATATCAGTCCGAACATCCAGAATCCCGGACGTGTGAAAAAGGACCTGGTCCGCGGAAAAGGACAGTTCATGATCTACCTTCTTGTCCTCGCAAAAGGACCTGATGATAAACCGCAGCTTGAGATCATGCACTGCGCAAATCTGAAGCAGGACTATTACCGCAGACGGCCGCCATTTGTTGTCGGAATCGCCCGGGGAAGAGCGGACGCGATAGAAATGGTGGAACAAATAACAAATGAAGCTTTTCATATGACAGGAGACTGGAATGCAGCGGCATATCTTTCCGCAAAGTCCGGCCTGTCATACGGGTGATAAAGGCGTTTATGAGAGGGGTATGACTGCATGGCAGGTATTGTGCTGACGGTGCTCAAAATACTGGGCGTTGCCGTCCTGATCATTTTTCCGCTCATTCTCATTCTTCTGCTGCTTGTACTTTTCTTCCCGATCAGATATTCATTTGCGGGCAGGGTCGACGATCCGGAGGGAAGCAGTGAGATTCTTCATCTGGATCTGAAAAAAGATGTATCCTGCCTTATGCAGATCAGCTGGCTGATGGGACTGGTGCGGGCACAAGCCTCTTTTGACGGAAAACCGCATCTGGAGGCAAAGATCTTCGGCATTTCCCTCCCTGTTTCCAGGTTAATGAAAAAAATGGAAAAGGGAGAAAAGGGGAAGGAGAAGAAAGAAGAGAAGAAAGAAGAAAAAAAATATACGATCGATGAGAAAATCGAACATGTACTGAATCAGATTGAAAAGATACTGGCCAGTATCGAGGACCTGATCTATGTGCTGAATACCGAACGGGGATACAGGACAAGACAGTTCCTGACACGTGTCCTGCTTCCTCCCGTCCTGAGGCTTGCACCCGAGGAATGGGGGATCACCGGGGTGGTCGGCCTGGGAGATCCGGCGCGCAGCGCCAAAGTCTTCTCAGTACAGGGACTGCTCTATCCGGTCACAGCGGGTCATGTCGCGGTCGGAACAGAATATGAATTGTACAGATATGATCTGTCAGCTGCCTCCAGAGGCAGGATCAGGATCTTTTCTCTGGTCAGCGCGGTTGTCCGTGTCATTATGTACCGCGATTTCCGGCGCATGATCAAGAGAATCCGCAGGGGGCTTTCTGCTTCCAATGGAAACGGAAACGGCCATAGATACAAAAGCAAAAATGGAAACAGCCGGAAAGAAGGCAGCAATAAAGAAAACGCTGCATAAAGTAAATGCTGCATAAAGTAAATGCTGCATTGCGTAAGTACTAAAACGCAAAGCAACGAGTAGTTCATTCATATATGTTTGTTGACCGCGAGGTCATAACCACAAGTATTAAGCAGAGACATCATCAACTGATCGGGCACAGTGGTTGAGTTAAGATCGAAAGGATTTGCCATGAAAGAAGGAACAATGAGCAACGGTAACGGAAACGGAAATGGAAGCCTCCAGAAGACAAACGGAAACAAACAGAACGGATTCAACAGCGTATTTGATTCGCTCATGACAGGTGCTCAGGGCGTCCTCACATCAAAGACTGTGGTAGGTGAACCGATCTCTATCGGCGACACCATCATTATCCCTCTGTCGGACGTCAGCATAGGCGTTGGGGCAGGAGCCAATGGGGCGGAGCGCAAAGACGGCGGCATGGGAGGTTTCTCAGCCAAAATGTCTCCCACGGCAGTCCTGGTGATCAAAAATGATATGACTAAAGTGGTTAACATCAAAGATCAGACAAGCCTGACTCACATCATGGACATGGTTCCCGAGGTGATCGACAAGATCCGCTCCCGCAACACCCCCATGATTTCTGACGAAGAAGCAGTCAGCAAAGCCTTCCCCAAAAACGCTGATGCCAAAAAGGATTAAAAGACATAATGGCATGAATAAATATAAAGGGCACGAAAAAGATATATAAGGCACTAAAGACATAAAAGCCTTCACCCCTGCAAAAACATGACAGGTGTGAAGGCTTTCTTTAACAGAGCAGCAGCAATCCAATGTGTAGCATTCCAACAGGTGTGAAGGCTTTCTTTTTAACAGATCGGAAGAATTCCAATGATTTAAGGCAAAAAAATAAATTCCGGATCAGCGACCCGAAATTTATTTTAAATCATTCTTATTCAAAAAATAAGAGAACAGTCTTTTCTTAATGTGCAGAAGACTATCTTCCGGCAGGAAATCTTCCGCGATCAACACTGTTTTATGCACGCTCGACCTTGCCTGAACGCATGCATCTGGTGCAGACATGAATCTTCTTGCTGCCGCCGGCAGTCTTCACAGCAATTCTCTGAACGTTTGCATGCCAGACTTTATTCGATCTTCTATGTGAATGGCTGACCTGATTTCCAAAGAAAGCGCCTCTGCCGCAGATATCGCACTTGGCCATCTTAACACCTCCTAACCCTTTTAAATTCAGGTAATTATTCAACACCCCATCGTTCACTGATCTCATCCGGAAGGTGAGAGAGAGCATCCGGATCCGGTCCGGAACGTGGGCATCAGTCATGGACGCTCATTCGCAATCGTGCCGAATAGTTACAAGTTCGGAAAAACAACATTAGTATATTATCAGAAAGAT
>JBGUNJ010000132.1:0-53028 GCA_045117315.1 Lachnospiraceae bacterium
AATTTTCCTGTCAGATCACCACGATTACTTTTCCAAAACTATGGGCACTCTCCAGATATGCATGTGCCTCCGGTACCTGTGCCAGAGAAAAAACGCGCTCGGGCGCCGGGTCGATTCCATACTTTTCTACATAGTTGAGCAGAGACTGAAGCCGCTGCGGATCCACGTTCCCGGAGTAAAAGCTTGTAAGGTACCCGTTGGCAGGCAGTTCCATGATGGGATCAAATTCGTTGAGGTACCATTGCCCGCCCAGCTGCCCTGTACTGCAGACAATGCCGCCTTCCGCGACATGAGAAAAAGTATTTCGCAGGGTGGCGGGACCAATCAGTTCCAGCACACGGTCAAACTGATTCTTCGTCTGCAGGATGCCGTCCGCATCAAGAATCACCTCATCAAAGCCCGCCTCCCGCAGCTGCGTCTCCTTTTTCATACTCCGGGTCGAGCCGGCAACAGCGAGTTCCGGCCACCTTCCTTTTAACAGGCGCAGGAAAGCGACTCCCACCCCGCTCGTGGCGCCGCGGACCAGGATCCGTGGAGGCATACCATCTCCGACAGAATCTGCGATCCGCAGATTCAGCATGGATCCATAGGCGGTATAGTAAGTTTCCGGAAGGGCTGCCATGGTTTTCCAGTCCAGATCCGTCTGAACCGGACAGATCTGCTTATTTGGCAGAAGCGTGTACTCGGCATAGCCGCCGTCAAAGGCGCGGCCCATCTCTCCCATAATGGAAATGACCTTCTGTCCGACCGGAAGACGTGCTGCGTCAGTTGTCTCCGCAATCTCACCGACACATTCGATTCCCAAAATCCTGGGGAAAGTCACGCTTGGTGAGAGTCCTTTTCTGGTAAAGATCTCCGAATGGTTGATTCCGAAACCGCGGACTCGGACCAGGGACCAGCCTTCCCGTACAGCCGGCACAGGCACTTCTTCATAACACAGTTTCTCCGGTCCTCCGGGTTCATAGATCACAATTGCTTTCATAGAATCCTTTCTTCTACTGGTTTTCATGGCTTTTTCTCATAGCCTCATCGCCGCCTGTTCTTACGCACCTGCAAAAAGGATCCGGTCAGGTCTCCGATGAATTACAAGTGGTCTTCCACCGCTTTCAGAAGGGCGTTGGTCAAAATGGCAAGTCCTGCGGAGAGAATGCTTCCCCACAGGATCCTGGGCATGTTCATGGTGCGCAGGCCGTCAAATAAAAGCGTCCCCAGGCCTCCGGCATTGATGGAGGCGGCGATCGTCCCGATTCCGATCGTGGAGACAACTGCCAGCCGGATTCCGGCAAAAAGCGCCCGCTTTGCGAGAGGAATCTGTACCCTGGTGAGAACCTGCAGCCAGGTCATCCCGATCCCCTTCGCCGCATCCGTCACTGCGGGATCCACCTCCTGCAGACCGGTGGTAAAATTGCGCAACAGCAGGTATTGGTTATAGGCGGTCAGCGCGATCACTGCCGTCGTCCTGCCCAATCCTGTCACAGGGATCAGGATGGCAAAAAGAGCCAGCGAGGGGATGGAATAGATGACGGCCAGGAGCTGCTGCAGCCACATGGACAGGCGCTCACTGCGCATGCACAACAGGGTAAGTATGGATGCGATCGCTACAGAAATGACCAGGGTCAAAAAGACTATCTGGATGTGCTGCAACAGGGGAATATAGACTTTTTCCGGATGCCGGGTCAGAAATTTTATCACTGTACTCCTCCCTGTTTATTCTTCAGCGCGCGGGCCCCCACAAGATTTGTTCTTCGGTGCGCCAGACTCAATGCATTTTATTTTTCAGCGCGCCAGACTCACAGGCTTTTTTATTCTTCGGCGCGCCAGACCACAGGCATTTTGTTCTTCGGTGCGCCAGACCACAGGCATTTTGTTCTTCGGTGCGCCAGACTCACAGGAACTTTATTTTTCAGCGCGCAAGACCCATAAGTCTTATTCTGCCGGAGTGCTGCTCCAAAGCCGCTCCTGCTCCAGGGCGGATCTGATCAGCGTCTCCACAAAAGGGTCTGCCGGATTCCGGACAATGGTTTCCGGCGTGTCCATCTGCAGGAGCCTGCCGGCGTTCATGATCATGACCCGGTTTCCCAGGCGGAAGGCTTCGTGGATGTCATGAGTGACAAACAGGAAAGTCCCCCCGGTCTCCCCGTGGATGCGGAGCAGCTCGTTCTGCAGGTTGAGGCGGGTGATGGCATCGACGGCGCCAAAGGGCTCATCCAGCAGCATGACCCTGGGTTTCGTCGCCAGGGCGCGGGCAAGACCGACGCGCTGCTGCTGACCTCCCGAGAGCTGGGAGGGGTAGCGGTTTCGGTACTGGTCCGGCTCCAGCCCGACCAGATTCAGCAGTTCCGTGACGCGGTCACGGCACCTTGCTTCTTCCCATTTGAGCAGCCGCGGGATCACACTGATATTGTCCTCCACAGTCATATGAGGAAAAAGCCCCGCCTGCTGGATGACATAGCCCATTTTCCGGCGCAGCTGTACCGGGTCCTGCTTCTGAATATCTTCTCCAAACAGGAGGATCGATCCCCCGTCCGGTTCATACAGGCGGTTGGTCATCTTCAGAAGGGTGGTCTTGCCGCATCCGGAGGAGCCCAGGATGGTGATCAGCTCTCCGTCCCGGACAGTGGCACTCAGATCATTGACCGCGAAAAAACCGTCCTCCTGCTTTGATGAATCAGGATTGGAAGGACTGTAGGAAGGGCTATTGGAAGGACTGTGCCTCAGGACATGAACACGGCGTCCGCGGCCCGGTTTTCCTTCCGTGCTTTCAAAGCGCTTGCACACATTCCGGTACTCGATTGCAGTGACCGCATCCGTGCTTTTCTTTTCAGAATAATGATGCATAGTTTTTTCCTATTTCACAGTATTCTTTATGCTCTCGTAAAAATCCAGCGCAACGTCTTCGTATTCTTCCTGGTCGATGTCCACCTTTGCGTTCAGGGAAGTGACCGTCTCCGTATCCAGAGCGGCGCTGACAGGATTGAGGATCTCGGCAATCTGAGGATAGGCTTCCAGCACTTCATCACGCACAACAGGGGCAATGTTGTAGGGAGGCCATACCTGCTTGTCATCCTCCAGGAGGACAAATTTGTCGGTCTCCACGAGTCTTCCCTCTGTAGTGTAAGCAGGGGCGGCATCCGCCTCGTCATTTTCCACGACCTGGTATTTCAGGCCATTGTCATAGACTTTGCTGGATTTCCAGTCAAAGGAGCCATATACCTTTTCCAGTCCCGGAATCCCGTCCTCCCGCTCGTCGAATTCACCCTGGGAGGCAAAGCGGATGTCCGCAGCGTGGGCCTGCAGATCGGAGATCGTCGTGATTCCGTATTCATCAGAAACCTTGCGGCTGACAAATATCCCCTGTCCGTCATTGGCAGGCGCATAATCCAGCCAGGTAACTCCGAACTCTTTCTCGTAAGCCGCTTTGACCGTTTCATATACCTGGTCCGGATCTGTGATGAGATCCATCTGCAGAATGGAAAGAAGGCCCGTACCGGTATACTCGGGATAGAGTTCGACCTCTTTGTTGACAAGACTTGTATGGATCACGGAAGAGGCGATATTCATCCGGCGCTCCACGGTAAATCCCGCATCCTCCAGGGCAAGCGCATAGATTTCCGCGACAATCTCATTTTCGGTAAAATCCTTGGAGCCGACGATGATCCTGCCTGCCTCCTGTGCAGTGTCTGCAGAAGTCTCAGGATCCGCAGCTTCGACATCGGCTTCCGAACCCGCGGCCGCTGAGCTTCCTTTACCCGCTGCCGCCTGGCTGTCAGCAGCGCTTCCCGGGTTTCCCGTGCCGCTCCCGCCGCAGGCACACAGTGCCGTCATGATGCAGATGCAGATGCAAATGACAATTGCTATACCTTTTTTCGTCATTTCATTTCACTCCTTTCCGATCGAGTGATGTTAAATTCAAAAGTGATATCACGAATTGTTCCACGCTTCGTTCTCCCGCAGACCTTACTCATACATGCCTTTCTCACGCAGACCTTACTCACGCAGACCTTGCCCACACAGACCTTGCTCACGCAAACTAGGCGATTGGACCATTGGATCCCTGAATCGCTGTTTTCAGAGTATTCAGAGGTGTCTGTAGGGCATAAGGCGTTTCGTCAGGGCATCAAACAGGCCCCCGCACAGAAGGGAGAGCGCTGCGACCAGAATCCCGCCCAGCAGAAGCAGGTCCATCCGGTTGAGGCCCAGGCCTGTGAAGATGACCTCTCCCAGTCCGCCCGCGCCGATCCTGGCGGCGAGCGCGGCACTGGCGATCACTTCCACCAGGGCGGTCCGAATCCCGGCAAAGATCATGGGCAGGGCAAGGGGTATGCGGACTTTCCACAGGATTTCCCGGTCCGTCATACCAATGCCTGCCGCGGATTCCGTCATAAAAGGAGGCACGTCGCGGAAGCCCACAATGGTATTAAGGAGGACAGGAGGAACTGCCAGGATGGTCAGGGCAATGACCGCCGGCAGGGCCCCCGTACCCGCAATCGGGATCAGCAGAACCAGGATCGCCAGCGACGGGATCACGCGCAGTACATGAAAAGGCGCGGAGATCCATTTTTCGATCCCGGGCGAATTTGCCGCAAGATAACCGCAGGGAGCCCCAATCAATATCGCGGCGGCAAGTGCCGCCAGACTGATCCACAGATGCGTTCCGATCTGAACAGCGAGGGCTTCCCCGTGCGTCAGGATATATGCAATCATTTTTTCCCACATAGAATCACCTGTCAGCTGCGGCCGCCTCCCTGCCTCTGCCGGTCTCTGCTCCGGAGAGGCACATGACAAATAATATATACCTTCATGCTTTTGTTTCTATTGCTCCGTCTCTCCGCTTCTCCGGATGACCGCCTCCGCGGGGCAGTCCCGGAAACAGAGCCCACAGTGCAGGCAGTTCTCCTGCCGGATCGTATAGGGACTCCCTTCATCGATGGCCTGTTGGGGACAGGCCGCCGCGCATGTCCCGCACCCGATACAGGCATCCGTGATCTCAAAACCTTTTTTACGGAAAGTCTTTTTCCCAAAAGAAAAAGGATGGCGTGTGACAGGTTCTGTTCCGAGACAAAAATACTCTCCTTCGCCCTCCTCCAGACAGAACACTTCGAGGATATAGCGGCTGTCACCGGGATACACATTGTTCATGGAAGGATTCTCCTCGAAAATTCGCTCCAGCAGATCCTGCCCGACATTTCTGACCCTGCCCCAGACACGGATCGTCTCCCAGCTGCTGTTCAGGCCGGCTATTGCCACCCG
The DNA here is from genome assembly GCA_045117315.1 of Lachnospiraceae bacterium. Lineage (GTDB taxonomy): Bacteria > Bacillota > Clostridia > Lachnospirales > Lachnospiraceae > CAG-791. Next base: position 5,251 of record JBGUNJ010000132.1, read on the forward strand.
GCCGTTCCGCATCAGTTCCTCATAAAAGTCCTTCCCCACCGCAGTCAGAAAATAGAGTTTTTCTCCCTCGACCAGCATGACATCGATGATGCGGGCACGGGGCGTCCCATCCTCTGCCACCGTGGAAAAGACCACATCCCTCATCTCCCGCAGCATGCGGAAGTACAGTTCTGTCTTTCTTTCTGCCATTATTTCCTCCCTGAATCGTATAATACGGAACGTCTTCTGTTTTCCATTCTATCATCCGTCTGTAATACACATCAATGAACAAAATCCGTCATAATGTCGGATTTTCTGTTATACTGTTACCATACTCCCTCCTCGAAGGGTATGTACATGTAACGTTGCGTAAAAGACTGACTGGACTGTAATAATACGAAAAAACACCAGGGAGAGATCTTATGTCCGAATATACTGCAGCACGAAACCGCACAAGAGCAAAAATTGAACGCGCATTCTGGGATCTGTATCTGGAAAAAAAATTCCGGCGCGTTACCGTACAGGAAATCGTACAGCGCGCCGGAATCCATCGTTCCTCTTTCTATATTTACTTTCAGGCTGTCGAGGATATCTTCTCTGCTATCAAGGAGCGCCAGCTCTCCCTGCTGCAGGAGGTACTCGCCACAGAGGGCGAGGGAAATGACCGTTTTATCGGCCTGCTGAATGCTCTCCGGGAGGTCTATGAAGAAAACCGCATCTTCCTCAAGCCACTCGTGATCGACTATCACAGCAGTTCCTTTTCCCGCGCCTATCGGCAAATGCTCAAGGATGCCCTGAAAAGGGATGGACGCTTCCCTGACTATCCGGAAGGCAGCCCCGAGTACATCATTCTGGACAGTGTGATGAGCGGTTACATCGAGATGCTGCTGCAGCTGCTGGATTCAGGAACTGTCTCCATGGAGGAAGCTTTCTACTTTGCCTATCACACCATGGAAAAGGGGACAAAGCCTGCCTTGCAGAAGCAGTTCGGGATCAGTTGAACAGAAGCCGGTTTCCTGACTCACCTATCTTGACTTTCTAATATCAAATGACTTTCTAATACCAAATGACTTTCTAATATCAAAGCCAAAAACTACCAGAAATTTTGAATACATGGGTGAAGCGCTCTCTTCACCGGATTCACGCAGGTATCATGGTCGAGCGCATAGGTTCCGAGGCCTATGATCGGCATCGTATAGCCGCTGGTCAGGAGAACCGTTCTGCTGTTAAAATCAAATTTTCCCATCTCATTATTTCCTGTTTCCGTATTCCGGCTGTCAGCTGCCCTACCTGTATCGGTATGCCGCTCACGAACCTGATCCGAAGCAAGTCAGTGCATCGAATACCGCTGAAGCCGGTGTAAATCAAAACCCATATATCGTCTCTCCTTAATATTTCTCGTAATGCACGTTCCCGGTGTGCAAGTCGGCATCCGTATAAGCCCTCTTTTCCTCGGCCTTCTCACCGATAGCGACAAGATTCAGCACGGTATAGCCATCCGGAACATCGAGCAGGGATCTGATCTCCTGATCAGAAGTACCTCGCTGCCCCATGCGGTTCCGGATATGCACCCAGCAAGCTCCAAGCCCATACTGTTCTACGGCGAGCAGAATGTAGGCAGACGCTATTGCGCCATCCTCGATCCAGAATTCGGCCTGATGCTTGTCCGCCGTCTTGACCATGACGACGATCACAGCATCCGCGCCGTTGATCTGGGAACCACCCATCTGCTTGCAGGCTCCGATCTTCCGGATCATATCCTTGTCGCGCACAACAACGTATTCTACCGGCTTATGTCCAAAGGATGTCGGCGCGGTCAAGGCAACCTTCATGATCTCATGGATCACTTCATCGTCAATATGGGCCGTACCATACCTGCGTACAGAGCGCCGCTTTCTCGTAAGCTCATATAATTCATTCATTTCTGTTATCCTTCTTTCTCAATCATTAAAGACGGCATCTGTTGCGTTCTTATTGTAACAGATCAATGCAGTTTATACTGTCCCGTCCTGATGGAAGCGATAACGCCGCCGTCAATCAGGAGATCCGTTCCTGTGATGAAGCCTGCATGCTCTCCCAGAAGAAACGCTCCGGCTTCTGCGATCTCATCCGCAATCATTTCCGCAACGATCGCTGTGTTGCCGTGATCGATCACACCAACGGTGTATTGCTCACCGGTACGGGAGAAGTACACGACCAGGATGCCGTTTCCTCCAATTTTTGTACCAATACCGCTGAACCTGTTTCGCTCTTATGAGTACTGCAGGCGCTCAGTAATAGTGCAGTAACCATTTCTGCAGTCAGCAGGATCGCATTCCTCATTTCAATTCGAAGGCAGGTCTCCAGCCTGCGAACTGGATGAGCTGTTCATCAGTCCTGTGGTAGTAGCGTACGACTTTGTCAAGCTTCGCGATCTCAGCCATTTCCTCATTGGTCAGCGTAAAGTCCAGGATATCGAGATTATCCTTGATGTGATCGACGTTCTTGCTGCCGGGAATGACGGCAAAACCCATCTGGGTGTGCCAGCGGAGGATGACCTGCGCGGGAGTCTTTCCGTACTTTTCCCCGATCTTTGCAAATACAGGCTCATTCTGCAGGGACTTGTCGCCGTGTCCCAGCGGATACCAGCTCATCAGTTTAATGCCATACTTGTCCAGTGTCTTACGAAGCTCCTGCTGGGTAAAGTAGGGATGTGCCTCCACCTGAATAAACTGAGGCGCGATCTCCCATTTGGTCTCCAGCTCTTCGATATACTTCCCTTCAAAATTGGAGATGCCGATGGATTTTGCCTTGCCTTCTTTATAAGCTTTTTCCAGCTGGCGGTAGCCTGCCAGCCAGCTGCCTGCGGGCTGGTGGATGTAAAGCAGATCCACGTAGTCCACGCCAAGGCGCTCCAGGGTCTCGTCTACGGCCTTCTCATTTTCATATTCGCTGGGCCAGAGCTTCGTAGAGAGGAAAATGTCTTCACGTGAGGCTCCGCTTTCTTTCATACCGCGCCCAACGGCACGCTCATTTACATAGGCGTTAGCAGTATCTACGAGGGAATATCCCATCTTCAGCGCCTCCCGGACGCTGTTTTCCGCTTCTGCAGGAGAAAGCATAAAAGTTCCGATCCCGATTACCGGGCAGTTGATTCCGTTGTTCAGTACAATGTATTCCATGATAGTCTCCTTTCTGATCTCTCGAATGATGCCTGTGGTTTACAGCAGTCCGTTAGCAGAGAGCCACTTCTGCACGCTTGCCTTTGAATTTGCCGCCTGGCTTCCGGCGATAGGAAGGCCGGCTTTTACATCTGCTCCGGGGCAGGCCTTTTTGATGTCGCGTTCACTGCCGCCCATGCCGCTTCCTTCATTGGTGCAGAGAGGCAGGATCGTCTTGCCGGTGAAATCGAAGGCCTCCAGGAAGGTGAACACAGCCATAGGCATCGTGCCCCAGTAGTTTGGATAAGCCAGAATGATCGTGTCATACTCGTCGATGGACTCCGGCATGGAGACAAGCTCCGGTCTGGCTTTCGCCCGCAGGTCCTTCTTCGCCTCTTCTATACAGGTCATGTACACCGGGGAATAGGGATTCTTCATCTCGATTTTGAAGCTGTCGGCTCCGGTCAGATCCTTGATGATGCTGCATACGATCTCGGTATTCCCGACTTTGACGTACCTCATTGCGCCTGCGAAGTAGTTTTCATCCGCTCTTGAAAAAAATGCGATCAGTGTTTTAGTCATGACTGGTTCCTCCTGTTATTCTGGTCCGGCATACGCTATGTTTTTTTCTCTGGCTTTATTATATCGACGCGATATTGCGAAGTCCAATCGAAACATGCAATACCTCATTTAACTTTTAAATAGCGAGGAGAGACCATGACCACGAAACAGATCGATTATTGTATAGAGCTTGCCCATACGTTGAACTTCAGCCGGGCAGCCGACAACATGTTCGTCAGCCAGCCCACGTTTTCTTATCAGATCAGGCTTTTGGAGGATGAGGTCGGCTTTGCGATCTTTGAGAGAAGCGGAAAAGGTGCTTCGCTCACTCCTGCAGGCGCGCAGTTTGTTTCCTTCCTGACCGGTATGCGGCAGGATCTGAAACGAGCCATCGAGCAGGGCCAGAACTTCAGCGTAAAATATCAGGATAGCATCTCTATCTGCATGATGGTGCGGCAGGCTGTTTTCTTCCTCCCCGAGGCCATGCGGGTATTCTCGGAGTCGGAACCAAACGTTCAGATCACGCCGCTTTTCCGGTATGAGAACAGCATGGAATCGTTCCTTCAGAATGAAGCAGATATCGTCTTTGCACTGAAAGAACAGACGAAACAGGTCGCGGGTATCCAGGTCCACGACCTCTTTGAGAGCCGGATCTATCTGATCGCAAACAGGGATGACCCGCTTGCCTGTAAAAACCTCATCTGCGAAGAGGATCTGTATGGGCGGACGCTGATGGTAGGCGGGGGATCTCCTCAGGCTTTGAAAACAGTTCAGCACCGGCTGATCAGTTCAGGAAAGATCAATTATTTTAACAGTGCTGATCATGACACCACACTGACAAATGTGGCTGCGGGACGCGGCGTCTGTCTGGCGCCAGGCTTCTTAAACGACCACAGCGGACAGTTCGCGTGGATCCCGTTCGACTACAAGGAGGGCTTCTCCTGCGTTCTATGCACCCATAAAGAAGACCAGAGAGACAGTCTGAAAACCTTCCTTGATATCCTGAAAAAGCTTTACTCGGACGCGGTTGCGTTCCCACTGTAAAGAGCAAAAAATAAGCCCGGGAGAATAACGATGAATAAATACAGATTTACTCATCTTACCGGAAACGGCCAAGTCCATTTTACTCAGCAGTATTGACCTGCGTTAAGTAGTTCGTCCATTGTCAAATCGCACATCAGAAAAGTACATAAAAAGTTCATTATTTTGGTACCGAATTAAATTGACAAGCCATCTGCGTGGAAGTATCATTATTTCGGTACCGAACAAATATAGACAGAAGTTGGGAGGCGTAATAGACGAATTGAAAAGAACAAATGACGAGATGCTCTATATTGAACTGATCCACTTTACGAGAGGCGCAAGGCGATACCTGCACGGGGAAGGTCCGCACACGGAAGGACCCGCCTTTCCGGGCGGACCGGACTTCCCTCCGGGAAGACCGCCTCACCACCCACACGGACATCGCTCTCCCGTTCTGGCCAGGGAGCGGATCCTGACACTCCTTTTGGAGCATGAAGTCCCGCAGGAGCAAGAAACAGAGAGTGTCCTTCCTTCCGACGGAAAAGAATGCCCGGCGGAAACCGGAACTTTCAGTGCAGGTCTTCGACAGAAACAGCTCACGGAATTGATGCGGATCAATGCATCGACCATGTCCGAGTTTATCGGTCACCTTGAGAGCGATGGCTATGTAGAGAGAAATGTTGACCCGTCAGACAAGAGGGCGACTCTGATTACCCTGACGGAAAAGGGAAGAGCACGTGCCTGCGAGCTGCAGGACGAGAGAAAAGAAAAAATGAGTCAACTGTTCAGCCCTCTTACGAAAGAAGAACGAACGGAACTCTTTCGGCTTTTGAATAAACTGCAGCGCCGCGGAGAAGAGTAATATACCCGCGGAAGCCGATCAATGAATCGGCTTCCCTGATCCCATCGGAGAAATCATCTTCATGATTTCTCCTCGGGTTCCTCGATGCTTTCGCATCTCGGAAAGGAGGTGGATATGCCTGTTAGAATGATGCATGGCCCCGGCGGTCGTTTTCTGACAGAGGAAGAAAATGCTTCCCGCCCCAAGGTCACAAAAGAGCTGCTGGCCCGGATTTGGGCACATCTTGTTCCCTACTGGAAACAGCTCGCTCTGGCACTTTTCTGTGTGACTGCCTCTTCGATTCTGAACCTGTACCCCGCAATCCTGACAGGACAGATCATCGACCAGGGACTGATCGGGCAGAATCTGCCGCTTCTGATCCGGTTGATCGTCCTCTCTCTTGGAGTGACTTTCAGCGCAAATCTGATCGGTGTGCTGGAGAGCTGGCTGAACGCCTGGATTTCCCAGCATGTCACCTTTGACATGCGCAACCGCATGTTCCGGCATCTGGAAAAGATGCCCCAGCAGTTTTTTACCTCCGGCAGCCAGGGGGATATCATCACCCGCATGACGAGCGATATCGACGGGGTCGAAGCGGTCATCTCCAACACCTTCACCAGCATCCTCTCCAATGCGATCACACTGACCGCAGCCATTATCGCAATGATGCACAAAAATGTTCTCATGGCTGTCCTGGGCATGATGGTCGTTCCACTGTTTGTCATCCCCACCCGAAAGGCCGGCAAAACCCGCTGGACGCTGACCCGTGAGGCGCAGGCCTGCAATGACCGGATCAACGGGATCCTGGGAGAGACCATGTCTGTCAGCGGTCAGCTCCTGGTCAAGCTCTTCGGGCGTGAGGACTATGAATATGACCGCTATGTGCACGAGAACAGGGAGATGATTTCCTTTCACATCCGCGAGCGCATGGCAGGCCGGTGGTTCAGGGTCGCCATCAGTACCTTCGCCAGTGTTGGCCCCATGCTGCTCTATCTGGCAGGCGGACTCCTCATGATCCGCGGAGGGAGCAGACTCACAGTCGGCGATATCACCGTACTGGTCGCCCTGCTCTCCAAGATGTACGGTCCCGTCAACCAGCTTCTAAACATTCAGGTCGACTGGATCCGGGCCATGGCCCTTTTCACCAGAATTTTCAATTATCTGGACATGCCGGTCGAAATTGAATCCCCTGCTGATGCCATCATCCCCGAAAAAGCCACCGGCGCGGTCACATTCTCTCATGTGGATTTTGCCTATGAGAAAGATTTTGCCTATGAGAAAAAAGAAGATACGGGAAAAGAGAAGAGCACTGTACTTGAAAAAGCCAGCGGACTGGTAAATGCCGATAAACCTGCTTCTTCTATGCGGGATCAGGAAGAGAACCTTATTCTCCACGATGTCAGCTTCTCGCTGGAACCCGGGAAGAGCATTGCGATCGTCGGTCCTTCCGGGGCCGGCAAGAGCACTATTGTCAGCCTGATACCGCGCCTGTATGACGTCCTTGGAGGGAGCGTCTGCATGGACGGCATCGATGTGCGAAAGCTGGATCTTTCCTGGCTGCGCGCCAATATCGGTATCGTGACCCAGGACACCTGCCTCTTCAACGGTTCGCTGCGGGACAACCTGCTTTACGCAAAGCCTGACGCCTCTGAAGAGGAACTCATTGAAGTCTGCCAAAAAGCCAACATCTACGAGATGATCCGTGCCCTCCCTCTGGGGTTTGATACCCTTGTCGGCAACCGCGGACTCAAGCTCTCGGGAGGTGAGCGCCAGCGCATTTCCATCGCCCGTGTCCTTCTTAAGGATCCTGCTCTCCTCATTTTTGATGAGGCGACCTCCGCCCTGGATTCCATCTCGGAGGCCTCGATTCAGAGAGCCATCGATCCGCTGATCCGGACCAGGACCAGCATCCTGATCGCTCACCGGCTTTCCACCATTCTGGCCGCCGACAGAATCCTCGTCGTCAGGGACGGGCGCATTGTCGAACAGGGGACTCACACCGAGCTTCTCGAAAACGGAGGTATCTACAGCGAGCTCTACCGGACTCAGTACGGAAAAAAACTGGCGGCGTGATGTACCTTCGGACGACCTCGCCGGCCGGGGGCTCGCGAGACTTTTCAGCCTCGCAGGATAATTCTTTAAGTCTGAAATCACGGATATAGCGCAATGAGGAAACAGGAAGAAGTCGGCCTCGCCACCCTCTGCCCCGACCGGGCTGTGCCTGCCGCAAACCAGACAAGATATTACAAGACCGAGTCATAAGAAAACCGCCATTTCCGGCATTTTGCCGGGGATGGCGGTTTTGAGATTTCGGGTTTTGGATATAGGGTTTCTGTGATTTCGGATTTGGGATTTGGGGTTTCCGGATTTTGGGTTTCTTTCAGCCAGCTGCTGCCAGCCGGCTGCAATCAGATATTTCTGTATTTTTCCAGGATGTGCCGGTACAGCGTGCGGGCGGCAGGGGCCATCTGTCCGGGTCCGCGCACGGCAAGTCCAATGATGCGGGCCGCATCGGGATCCATGCGGTAGGAGCGCACGTTGTAAGGGATGTCGGTCATGACCAGCTCGGGCATAATGCATATTCCGAAGCCAGCCTGCACCATTGCCACGGTCGAGAGATCGTCCACGACATGGTAGCGGGTAGAGATATCCAAATGATTCTGTTTGAGGTATTTCTGAATGTCGGCATCTGTCGACTCGCGCTGGACCACGAAACGGCGGCGGGACATCTCGGAGATGGTCATGAACTCCCCGGCCTCTTCTTTCTCGTAGTTTCCGGGCACGATACAGAGCAGGGGATCCCTGTAAAAAGGCTCGATCGGCAGGTCTTTTGCACTGGATGTGGAAAGGAAGCCGAAGTCGACGACGCCGTTTTTGATCCAGTAGACTACATCGTCATAGGTTCCCTGGAAGAGTTCGATTTCAACTGCCGGATACAGAACCGCGAAAGATTTGATGATATCCGGCATCCAGCCTGTGCAGACACTTGAAAAAACACCCACCTTGACAGTGCCCTGCTGCAGGCCGTTCATCTCGGAGACCGCCTGCTGCAGGCTTTCTTCGCAGTTGAGGACGGAATAGACGTAGGGCAGCAGCTGACTGCCGGAGCTGGTCAGACTCACGCCGGACTTTCCTCTGGTAAAGACAGAAAAGCCGAGCTCTTTTTCCATACCTGAAATGGCATGGCTGATCGCGGAGGGTGTCAGACCCAGCAGGTCCGCTGCCTTGTGAAAGCTCCCCGCTTCAGAGACAGTTTTAAAAATCTGATATGTCAATAAGGTCATGGCATGCCCTTCCCCGGCACAATGTACACCGGCCGTCAGTCATTCTCAGCTCCTGTGTTTTCACTGCTTTTATATTCGCATCTTCGCTATTTACAGCTTCAGGATTTTCCACCTGCCGCCCATCGCTCTGATACCTATATTACATCAGCCGGCATACTTTTTTGTATGCTTTTTTTTTGTTTTTTGCGTTTTTAAGCTTTTTGTTTTTATCTGTCACAGCGGTAGAGCAGGTCCTCCCAGCGGCGGTCGACTTCCTGCTGGAAAAGAGCAATCAGGTGCTCATTTCCGGGCTTGAAGAGGTGCTTAAATCGTCCCTGAGGACGTAGGAAATCCTCAATGGGAAGTTTGTTTTTGGGCCTGTAGCTCAGAATCCACTTGCCGTGGTCGACTTCGAAAAGAGGCCAGTAGCAGGTCTCCACTGCCAGACGACAGATTTCCATGACCTCGCTGGTCTCGCAGCGCCAGCCGCGGGGGCAGGGGGTCATCATGTTGAGAAAGGCGGCGCCCTCGGTGTAAATGGCTTTGGCAGCCTTTCTGTGCAGGTCTTTGAAGTCTTTTGTCAGGGTTGTCTGGGCTGCGTAAGGCACGTAGTGCTCAGCAATGATGGCAGTGAGATCTTTGCGGTACTGGATCTTCCCGCTGGAGCATTTGCCGGCCGGTGTCGTCGTTGTGTCCGCGAACATGGGAGTGGCAGACGAGCGCTGGATGCCGGTATTCATGTAGGCGCCGTTGTCATAGCATACATAGACCATGTCGTGTCCGCGCTCCATGGCGCCGGACAGAGACTGAAAACCTATGTCATAGGTTCCGCCGTCCCCGCCGAAGGTGATGAACTTGAAATGGTCCCCCTCGGGGAGGCGCCCCCTCTTGCGGAGGGCACGATAGGCGGTCTCCACGCCGCTCAGGGTGGCTCCGGCATTCTCAAAGGCATTGTGGATGTAGCTGTCCTCCCATGCGGTGTAGGGATACATATAGGAGGAGACTTCGAGGCAGCCCGTGGCGTTGCCGATAACGGCCCGGTCTTCCGGATGGAGGGCGCGCAGCACAGCGCGCACGCCGATGGTAGCTCCGCAGCCGGCGCACATGCGGTGGCCGGGCGTCAGACGCTCCGGCCGCTGCAGCATGGTTTTGAGGCTGAAATCCTCCTGATCGATCGTTGCTGTATTATTTATATTGCTCATTGCTGTTTTACCGCTTTCTCTCAATTATTTTCATCGCCTTCTTTCAGGCGTTTTTTATTGCTTTCTTCCGGGTGCTTTTCATCGTCTCTTTCAAAAGTGATTTGACCCTGTTATATCGGGAGCCTGATTCATTTACTGCGCAGGCCGATGTACTTGTGGTTGGGCGCCTCGATCCGGCCCTCTGCCACGTCCCGGAGCTCCGCGAAAATCTCCCTGACGTCTTCGACGGTGAAGTCGCGGCCCGCGAGTCCGTAGATATAATTGACGGTCTCGATCATGACTTTGGCGCGGTAGAGCGCCGCGGGGACCTCGCTTCCCAGAGGACCGGAGCAGCCGTTGTAACTCTCGCAGCGGTCCATGATGGCTGCGGCGCGGCATTTGCTCAGGGCCTGCGCCAGCTCTTTTTCCGGGAAGGGGCGGAAGACGCGGAGCTTGAGCACACCTACCTTCCATCCTTCTTTTCGCAGTTCGTCCACTGCCGCCTTGGCCGTTCCCGCCGCAGAACCCATGATCAGCATGATATATTCGGCATCTTCCGTGCGGTATTCTTCAAAAAAACCATATCTGCGGCCGGAAAGTTTCTCAAAACGGTCAGCCACCTCGAGGATGACCTGGCCTGCGTGCTCCATGGCGTCCTCCTGGCCCTTTTTGGCCTCCATGGCATAATTGGAGACGGAGTAGGGGCCGACGGCCACGGGTTTTCCGGGGTTGAGGAGGAATTCTTCGGGCTTATAGGTTCCGACAAATTTCCGCACGGGTTCGTCTTCCAGCAGTTCGATGTTCTCGACCGCGTGGCTGGTGATAAAGCCGTCCTGGCATACCATGACCGGGAGATGGACTCGGGGATCCTCGGCGATGGGAAATGCCTGCAGATAATTGTCGTAGGCCTCCTGGTTGTTTTCCGCGTAGATCTGGATCCATCCAGTGTCGCGGGCGCCCATACCGTCCGAGTGATCACAGTTGATATTGATGGGCCCGGACAGGGTCCGGTTCACCAGGGTCAGGACCAGGGGAAGGCGGTTTGAGGCCGCCAGGAGGAGTTCCTCCCACATGAGGGCAAGGCCGGCGGAAGAGGTCGCAGTCATCGTGCGGGCGCCCGCCGCCTCGGAGCCGATAGCCGCGGACATGGCGGAGTGCTCGCTCTCTACGGGGATAAATTCTGTGTCGATCTCGCCGTTGGCAATGTAGGTCGAGACCATCTGGGGGATCTCTGTGGAAGGGGTGATGGGAAATGCCGGCATGACATCGGGATTTACCTGACGGATTCCATAGGCTACCGCCTCGTTCCCGGACATTCTCTCTCTGATGCTTTTCATGATTAGAGTCCCTCCTTCATCTCGATCGCCCCGAAGGGACATGCGCTGACGCAGATCCCGCATCCCTTGCAGTGGTCATAGTCAAAATCCAGTCTCTTTCCGTCCTTCACCGGGATGCTGACATCCGGGCAGACGGGGACACAGAGCAGGCACTGACGGCACTTGTCTCTCAGAAAAACGGGGGTGTTGGTGCGCCACTCGCCTGTCGCGAAATGCCTCGCCGTGCCGCCCGCAAACATCTGCAGGCCTTCTGTCAGGTCCTGCCAGGGGCTCTGTTCATTTATCTTCTTTACATCTGTACGCATTTTTTCTCTCCAAAATATGATCGATCCTGCATATGGCAAATCCGCCGTAAGGCGGAAATATTCATTACACGGGCCGTGTCATAAAAACAGAAAGACCTCCGCACAGTGACGGAGGTCCCTCTCTCAGATTCCTTTCGGCAGGCGTCACAAAACGCCCGTCTTTCCATCGCCCGTTTCTTTTGTATATCCGCTGTCTTTTTTCAGGATCCGTCCTCTTTTTTAACCGCCTCTCCGCGTTTTCCGCGAGAGCCTTCCGGAAAAAATATCCGTTCCGCATTTATGGTCATATGGTCATTTATAGTTATTTATGATCCTTTATGACCTTTATGATATTTAGATATCCAGATATTTTGCTGTTTATGATTATCTTTGATATTTATGATTTTTTGATATTTACGCGCTCCTGGTCATTCCGGCAGTCCTCTCGATCTGCTCGTAGGCCATCTCCAGCGCCTTCATATTTCCGTCGACAACCTCCGGTTTTCTGGCAAATTTATGAAGGAAGGATGCGCGCATCTCTCCCAGGAAGTCCTCTTTTTTCATCACGCCGCTTACAGCTGCCGCAGCAGCCAGCATGGGGGTATTGGGAAAGTTCTTTCCCAGTGTCTCCTCTGAGATCGTGCGGGCGTCCACAGTATAGACCGCACCCCTGTAGCCTCTCAGCAGGGGACGGATCTCCTCGGCTGACCTGGGGGTGTTGACAATGATCGCGCCCTCTCTCTTCAGTCCGTCCGTGACATTGACCGAGTGCAGAAGAGTCTCATCCACAACCACTACGAAATCAGGATAGTAAATGTTGGAGTGAACACGGATGCGGTCCCGGCTGATCCGGTTAAAGGCCGTAATCGGGGCGCCCATGCGCTCCGGACCGTACTCGGGAAATCCCTGTACATACTGACCTGTCTTAAAAGCTACATCCGCAAGCAGCAGCGCCGCAGTTTTGGCGCCCTGTCCGCCTCTTCCATGCCATCTGATTTCAAGTGTGCTTCCCATGACTGTATACCTGTCTTTCTTTCAAATCTGTTTAACGTGAATGTTTTTCACTTCATGTATGAATGGTTTCAAACACAAGTGCCGACAAAAGCCATTATACGCCTTTTCTGATGAATGTAAATGATTTCAGGCATGAATCTTTTTCACCATTCTTTCCTCAGTTCCCATGGTGATTCACATCCGGTGTGCAATGGACAGGAAAACATGCGCTATAAAAACCCTCCCGGACATCGGGCAGATCTGATGATCCGCTCGATGAATCGGGAGGGTTTTCCTGTTCCTGTTCTGTTGTTACTGCCTCTATTGATGGTCCTCTATCGACGCCCGCTATCGACCGCCGCTATTGATGGCCCTCTATCGATAGTCGCTATTAACGACCGTTATTGATGGCAGCTATCGACGACCGCTATTGATGGCAGCTATCGATGCTGTAAAAAGGCGGTAAAAGGGCGGTAAATAGCTCTTACACCATCTGTTCCGGATGGAATACCTCGTCAAAGCGGTCCTCTGTGAGGAAGCCCAGTTTCACACAGGCTTCTTTCAGGGAAATGTCCTCTTTGTGGGCCAGTTTGACTGTCTTCGCCGCGTTCTCATATCCGATATAGGGATTGAGCGCCGTCACGAGCATCAGGGAGTTGTGGAGATTGTGGTGCATTTTGCCGGCATCTGCCTCGATGCCCACTGCGCAGTGGATATTAAAGGAGGCAATGGATTCCGAGAGCAGTCTGACGGACTGCAGGAAATTGTAGGCGATCACCGGCATGAAGACGTTCAGTTCGAAGTTGCCCTGGGATGCCGCGAAGCCGATCGCCGCGTCGTTTCCCATCACCTGGACCGCGACCATGGTGACCTGCTCGCACTGGGTCGGATTGACCTTGCCGGGCATGATGGAGCTTCCGGGCTCATTTTCCGGTATGCGGATCTCTCCCAGACCGCACCGGGGGCCGCTGGCAAGCCAGCGGACATCATTGGCGATCTTCATCATGTCGGCTGCCATTGCTTTTACCGCGCCATGGGCAAACACGATCTCATCCTTGGAAGTGAGGGCGTGATACTTGTTGGGCGCCGTCACAAAGCTTTTGCCTGTCAGGGCAGAGATTTCCTCCGCAACCTTCTCAGAAAAACCCTCAGGGGCATTCAGGCCGGTGCCGACCGCCGTGCCGCCAAGCGCCAGTTCGGACAGGGGTTCCAGTGCCAGACGCACAAGCTGCACATCTCTCTCCAACGAACTGCGCCAGCCGCTGATTTCCTGAGAGAAACTGATCGGAACAGCATCCTGAAGATGGGTCCTGCCGCTCTTGACAAGACCCCTGTTCTTTTTTTCCAGCATCCGGAAGGTCCCGATCAGCTCCTCAGCGGCGGGAATCAGCCTGTCCTCCAGGATCGTCACAGCGGAGATATGCATGGCTGTGGGGAAGGTGTCATTCGAAGACTGGCTCATGTTGATGTCATCATTGGGATGGCAGAGTTTTGCGCCCGCGATCTCATTGGCACGATTGGCGATCACCTCATTGGCGTTCATATTGGACTGAGTGCCCGACCCCGTCTGCCAGACGACAAGAGGAAAATGGGCGTTCAGGCGCCCCTGAATCACTTCGTCCGCTGCGGTACTGATCGCTTTCAGCTTCTCGTCCGTCATTTTTTCGGGCTTCAGTGCATGATTTGCCCGGGCCGCTGCCTTCTTGAGGATTCCGAATGCCCGGATGATTTCCCCGGGCATGGTCTCTATACCGACACCGATCGGAAAATTGCCCCGGCTCCTCTCTGTCTGCGCTGCCCAGTAGCTGTCAGCTGGTACCTTTACCTCTCCCATTGAATCGTGCTCAACGCGATATTCCATCTCTTGTCTCCTTCTTTTATGCCTGAATCCGTTTGTCAGGAAAAACCTGCCGCTCCCGGTCATATCCGGGAGCCATGGCTGAATCACCGGGCTCGCGATAATCCGGTGCGGGATGCGCAGCCGCTTTTAAACTGTCACTCAGTCATCTCTGCCGGCGGGCCGCTTCTTCTCCCGATCAAAAGCCAGCGTCAGTGAGCCGCTTCTTCTCCCCGATCAAAAGCCAGCGTCAGTGAGCCGCTTCTTCTCCTGCGGCCGCTGCTTCTTCCTCTGCAGCCTCTGCTGCCGAAACGGCTTCCGCAGCCGCAGCCTCGGCTTCTGGTCCGGCATATCCGTAGGCCTTGGCCAGAGCATCACACCATTCATTCATGATGTCATTGACTGTGCTTTCTCCGTCTGTGAACGACGCTTCATAAATCGTCACATTTTCGTCCTCTTCGTCGGGATCCCGCACCTGCCTGACGAGATTCTTTTCACCAAAGCAGAAATCAAAGCGGACCTTGTCATTGGGGAAGTTGAGGACCACATATTCTCCGCTGGGAGACTCCTGATCACGGGTGTAGTTATAAGTCACTCCGTTGATCAGACGGTCAAGATAAGGGGTCGGATCAAAATCATCACGGGGCTCCATCGGAGGGTTCATGGCATAGTCCAGCTTGGTCAGAGTGTAGTCCGTCTTTCCGGCATAAGCAATCTGGGCCAGATAGATATCGAAGTCTGTGTCAGAGTGGCTCTCCGCCGTGAGATCGGGATTCATGCTCACAATTCTGTCCGGGATTGCAGCCTTCCATCCGTTGAGAGTCTTCCAGGGGTCTTCCGGATCCTGAAGGACAGAGTAATCTTCACGCACGACCCTTACGTCTGTGGGATGACAGAAGACATATCCGTTCCCTTCCGAATCTCTGGCAAAAAGCTCCCTTCCGGTCTTATAGCCGCAGAGCAGCTCCTTTACCTGGTCAGGAGTGATCTTTCTGATATCAAACAGCCATCCGGCTTCCTCATATCCGTCATATTCCCCCTTACCCTCAGCTTTAGCTTGTGCTTTTTGAGTCTCAACAGACAGCTTCTCATTGAACCTGAACAGCATGCCGTTTTCGTCTTTTTCAGGTGTCGTGATAACGAGAAGATCCATGTACTCCTCCGGAACGGGAAGCACCAGACCTCCGTTTTCGAGATTGGTCTCAGCCGTGGCGGTCTCGGCAGCTTCTTCTTCGGCAGCTTCCGCGGCAGTCGCCGCGGCGATCGCGTTCTCCAAAGCCTCATCTTTTACTTTTTCGCCGGCGTCCTTGCTCTCAGCAGCTACCACGGCTTCCATAGTATTGGCCGCGTCGGCAGCGGTCACAGCTTCAGAGGCCTCGTCCTGCACAGATTCCGCTTCTGCGCCATCATCCTGGGCGGCAGCTCCTGCAGCTGTTGTCGCAGTCTCCTCACCGGCGGGGGGCTGTGCTGTCTGTGGCGCAGAACCACACGCAGCAAGGGACAGCGCCAGAGACGCTGCCAGTAAAACACTGATTACAGTTTTCTTTCTCATAGCTATTTTATCCTCCCTGTAACAACTAATGGATATGTACCTGCCCTCCGGGTCCTCACCGGCTTCCGTCAGGAAATCATCTGCCATTGCCTGTCGGTGATAGAGCAGATTCACGTGAAGGGGTCATTATTTCGGACAAATATATCATAGCAGATTTCAAATGTATTGAGAATAATCTCCCGGATATACTTGCCTGCCGTTTCGGATATACTTGCCTGCTGATCTTTTTCCGAATCAGAATTTACTGTTTTTCGTCAATATATTCACGTTTATAAATTTCATTTTATTTAAATCTGATTATAGTGTATGATATGTCAAGTACCTTCTTGTTGATTTCTGATCCCTGCTGCTTTCTGAACAGAACGGGCAGACCACTAGTGGAGGATTCAGTCTTTGGCACTTATTGAAAAAATAAATCACCCTAACGATATAAAGAAAATCTCCCCTGACCAGTACGGACGTCTTGCAGAGGAAATCCGGCAGTTTCTGGTCGAAAAAGTCAGCGTCACAGGCGGTCATCTCTCCAGCAATCTCGGGGCGGTCGAGCTCACCATGGCGCTTCACATCGCCCTCAATTTTCCTGAGGATAAGGTTGTCTGGGATGTCGGGCATCAGTCGTACACACATAAAATCCTGACCGGGCGCCGGGCTGAGTTCGATCATCTGCGCCAGCTTGGCGGGATGAGCGGTTTTCCAAAGAGGAATGAGAGTCCCTGCGACAGTTTTGATACAGGGCACAGTTCCACTTCCATCAGCGCGGCTCTGGGCATGGTGCGCGCGAGAGAGCTCAGAGGAGGATCCCACACAATCGCCGCGGTGATAGGCGACGGCGCAATGACCGGAGGTCTCGCCTACGAGGCGCTCAATAATATGTCGCGCCTGTCCTCGAACCTGATCATCATCCTCAACGACAATAACATGTCGATTTCCAGAAACGTGGGCGGGATGCCCAAGTATCTGTCTGAAATCCGTACTTCCTCGGGATACCTTCAGCTTCGGGACCGGATCTACGACTCGCTGAATGACACTCTGCCCGGTGTGGCCAGAGGTATCAGCAAGGCCAAGCAATCCCTGAAATCGCTCATGGTTCCCGGCATGTATTTTGAGGACATGGGGATCACCTATCTGGGGCCGATCAACGGCCACAATGTCCAGGATATGGTGAAAGCGATCCGGGACGCGAAACGCGTAAACAAAGCCGTCCTGATCCATGTGTGCACAAAGAAAGGAGCGGGTTACCCTCCCGCCGAGAAGAATCCTTCCCGTTTCCACGGCACTCCTCCCTTCGATGTGAAAACCGGGCTTCCCCTGAAGCCTGCCAAAAGAATCACTTACACGGATGTCTTTTCTTCTACCATGCTGAAACTGGCGGAAACCAGGCCCACGCTGGTCGGTATCACTGCCGCCATGGAAGACGGCGTGGGGCTGCAGAGATTCCACACGCGCTATCCCAACCGCTTTTTTGACGTGGGAATCGCTGAACAGCACGCTGTGACTTTTGCTGCGGGACTTGCGCTGGGAGGCATGAAGCCTGTCGTGGCAGTCTACTCCACCTTCCTGCAGCGCGCCTACGACCAGATCGTGTGTGATGTATGTCTGCAGAATCTTCCTGTGATATTTGCCATCGACAGGGCGGGCCTGGTCGGGTCCGACGGCGAGACCCATCAGGGAATTTTCGATCTCTCCTACCTGTCCAATATTCCGGGAATGACTGTCATGGCACCCAAAAACAGACATGAGCTCACGGAGATGCTGAGATTTGCTCTAAGCCTCAACTCCCCTGTGGCGATCCGCTATCCCAGAGGGCCCGCCTATGACGGGCTTCGTTCCTGCAGGGCACCGCTGGAAAAAGGGAAAGCCGAGATCATCTGTGAGGAGGGCGGCGTCCTCCTTCTGGCAGTCGGCAGCATGGTAAAGACCGCAGAGGATGTTAAGGAAAAACTGGCCCCTCTGGGCGTCACCTGTTCCATCGCCAACGCCCGCTTTGTCGTGCCCATGGACACGGAACTCCTCCGCGGCGCCGCAAACCGCTACAGCCTGATCGTGACTATGGAGGAAAACATCCGCAGCGGGGGCTTCGGAGAACACGTCGCCTCCTGGTATGCGGAGGCAGGTCTTTCGGCTCCTCTGCTGAATATTTCTATCCCGGATTCCTTCGTCGAACACGGAACTCCCGAAGAGCTCTGTCGTCTGACCGGCATCGACGCGGACACGGTCGCGCAGAAGATCCTGAAGCGGCTGGAAAAAGCCGTGAAGGACTGATACAGCGGATTCTGAAGCGTCCGGAAAATAACGGAAGCGCTGATAAAAAGGATTCTGACGCGTCCGGAAAAATAGCGGAAACGTCGATAAAAAGGATTCTGACGCGTCCGGAAAAAATAAAAAAAAGGCTGCACAGGCCGGAATGTACTCACGTGATGTACATTCAACGGCCAGTGCGGCCTTTTTATTTTTTATCAGATTGATCAGATCGCTCCCGGAAACTGGATAATTCCCTGCAGCCATATGACGCCTTTAAAGCGGCGGCCGGGCTCGGGGTTTCCGTAAAGATCCTTTTCATTGATCGCGATGGGAAACTCAATCCCGCTGGTCCTGACGGTCAGAATATGGATCCTGTCCAGAGTGTAAGGATTGCGCACCCGGCGGCAGGAGAGTATTTCTCCCATGATATAGTAAATATCGCACTCCGCGCCCGTAGGCATGAAGAAGGAATCGACCAGAGTCAGTATGTCCGTCTCATCAATCTTTGCAAGAAGATCAGAGTAGGTATCCATGTCCTCCATGGTGATCGTCTGCATGGCCTGTTCATCGCCGTCCCTGGCTTTCTCCAGGAGCTTTTTGCGGCGCTCCGCACGGCTGTGCAGAAGCTGGCTCTCATAGGGAGTCTTCTTCAGCGGAAGCACGACCGTCCCCTCCACAGACAGGGCGGAAAGACATACACAGGTCCCCGGATAAGGAAGCTCTTCAAACCTGCTGAAGCGGAGATACTCCACCGAGTTCAGGAGGCGGAAGATCAGCGTCGTCCCGATCCTCATATCGTCACAGACCCCGGCGAAGGAGCGGTTGTCGATCCTCTCCTCCACAAAGACTTCCTCCATGGTCGTGACAGATTCCGGGATCAGATACGGTTCGACCTCGCTTGACAAAAAGTCGTTTTCCTCGTCAAAAGCGCCCGCCATAAAAAGTCCGCAGCCTCCGGCGAGTTCCATCCGGTACTCGGTCAGCATCTCGCTCTCGCTCTCCGGCCATGCGGCCTGAGAGCGGGAGGAGAATTTACTTTTTATATCATCGATCAGGTTCAGCCGGTCCAGCGCGTTCATAGGATCGGAGAATCCTACTGCCCTTAAATACTTATGCAAAAACAGTTTCTCCTGTCAGCTTTTTCAATTCTTCGGAACAAGCTCAGTCATGCCGCCCATGTAAGGACGAAGGACTTCGGGGATGGCGACGGATCCGTCCGCACGAAGGTTGTTTTCAAGGAAGGCGATCAGCATGCGGGGCGGAGCCACGACCGTGTTGTTGAGGGTATGAGCCAGATATTTTTTTCCCTTTTCGCCGCTGACGCGGATCTGCAGGCGGCGTGCCTGTGCGTCACCGAGGTTGGAGCAGCTGCCCACCTCGAAATACTTCTGCTGGCGGGGAGACCAGGCCTCGACGTCACAGGATTTGACCTTGAGGTCAGCCAGATCGCCGGAGCAGCACTCGAGCGTGCGGACAGGAATATCCAGGCTGCGGAAGAGTTCTACCGTGTAGGACCACATCTTGTTGTACCAGTCCATGGATTCCTCGGGCTTGCAGACTACGATCATTTCCTGCTTCTCGAACTGGTGGATTCTGTAAACACCGCGCTCCTCGATGCCGTGCGCGCCCTTTTCCTTGCGGAAGCAGGGAGAATAGCTGGTCAGTGTCTGGGGAAGCTTGTCCTCGGGAATGATCTGGTCGATGAATTTACCGATCATGGAGTGTTCGGATGTACCGATCAGGTACAGGTCCTCGCCCTCGATCTTGTACATCATGGCGTCCATCTCGGCAAAGCTCATGACACCGGTGACGACACGGCTGCGGATCATGAAAGGAGGCACACAGTAGGTGAAGCCCTTGTTGATCATGAAATCTCTCGCATAGGAAATAACCGCGGAGTGAAGTCTCGCGATGTCACCCATCAGATAATAGAAACCATTGCCGGCCACATCGCCTGCCGCGTCGAGGTCGATACCGTCGAAACGTTTCATGATATCTGTGTGATAGGGAACTTCGAAATCCGGGACTACGGGCTCGCCGAACTTTTCAATTTCCACATTGCAGCTGTCATCGGGGCCAAGCGGAACAGAAGGATCGATGATCTGGGGAATCAGCATCATATCTTTCCTGACGATCTCATCTGCTTCCTTCTTGATGGCATCCAGCTCATCCAGACGGCTGTTGTCAGCCACTTTGTCCTTAACAGCCTGGGCTTCTTCCTTTTTGCCCTGCTTCATAAGGATACCGATCTGCTTGGAGATCTTCTTCTTTTCCGCGCGGATGGAGTCTGCCTCCTGCTGCGCCGCACGGCTCTTCGCGTCATATTCAATCACCTCATCCACGAGCGGAAGCTTGGCGTCCTGGAATTTCTTCTTAATATTTTCTCTGACTGCGTCTGGGTTCTCTCTCAAAAATTTAATGTCGATCATTTTCTCTAAATTCCTCTTTACTTATTTACTGAAAGTACAGGTCTGAAGTATCTGTAAAAAAATATTATAGCACGCTTTTACTGTCTGCGTCACTGTAGATTTCCGTAAATGTGTTTTTTGTATTTTCTGTTCTCTTTTTTAAATGTATTTTTTATTAAATATATTTTCGTGTGCTCTCCTGTCTGTACGATTGCTCCGTTTACCTTTTTGCAGACATGTGCGTCTCTGCTTTCCGGCAGGAATTGCAAATTACACGGCCTCCTGTCCGGCAGGAGTTGCAGGAGTTACATGACCGTCAGAAGATCGACGATCTTTTCCAGATCTTCGCTGCTGTAAAACTCAATCTCAATTTTTCCGGTCCCGTCTCCACCGTGGCGGATGGAGGCCTTGGTCCCCAGCGACTGTTTCAGCCGCTCTTCGATTGCCTTGTAGGCCAGTTCCAGAGCGGGATCTGCTTCCCCGGCGGGTTTAACCTTCTTCCCGCTCTTTCCTCCGTCACGACTCTTCCCGATTTTTTTGACCAGCTTTTCCACGTCGCGGACGCTCAGCTTCTTATCAGACACCTGGCAGGCGAGCAGATACTGTTCCTCAGGAATCTCAACCGGAATCAGTGCTCTCGCGTGGCCCATGGAGATTTTTTCCTCAATGACCATATTCTGAACACGCTCGTCCAGTTTCAGAAGCCGGATCGCGTTCGTGATGGCGGTCCTGGACTTAGATACTCTTTCCGCCAGGTCCTCCTGACGGAGCCCGAACTCATCCAGAAGTCTCTTGAAAGCCTTTGCCTCCTCAATCGGGTTGAGGTCTTCGCGCTGAATATTTTCAATCAGGGAGAGCTCCACGGTCTCCTGATCAGAATACTCCCTGACGATCGCGGGAATTTCCCGAAGGCCTGCCTTGCGGGATGCCCGCCAGCGGCGCTCGCCGGCAATGATCTCGTAACGGCTCCCGGTCTTCTTTACCAGAATGGGCTGAAGGACGCCGAAGCGGCGGATAGAATCCGCCAGTTCTTCCAGAGACTCTTCCTCAAACTTTTTCCTGGGCTGGCTCCTGTTGGGATCCACCTGAGACAAGCGGAGCATCTGAACCTCACCCTGATCTGCCGCCACAGACCCGGGCGCAGCAGTGCCGGGGGTGCCCGGAGCAGCTTCCCCTGGCTGTATGGGAGCACCTTGTCCAGGCTGTGTGGAAATACCTTCTCCTGACTGTATGGGGGCTGTCGAACTGCCGACGGTATTTCCTTCTGCGGAAGCACCTGATCCCACTGAGGAAAAAGCCTCTGCGGAAGGGCCTGATCCCTCTGGGGAAAAACTCTCTGCGGAAGCGTCTGCCAGTGCTCCCTGCCCTGTGCCTGAATCTGCTGTCCCGGGAGAGTTGTCTTTTCCGTCACCGCCGCCTTTCCGGCTGCTGTCCTCCCTGCGCGCCGGCGGGATCAACGCATCCAGTCCGCGCCCGAGACCGCCATGTCTCTTTTTTGCCATTTTTTACCCCTTAATTTCTTCTGTAATCTTATTCTTATTCTATTTGTTAATCTTATTCTTTATCTAGTTAATCTGATTCTTTATCTATCTGTTAATCTGATTCTTTATCTATTATTACTGTTATTAAGTCCGTTTAAAGTATTTGATCTAAATTTTTTCTTCATCGCGCAACACCCGTGACTTCAGTCGTGGGATACGCGGGCAAAAGTCTTCGACGGAAACTCACTTCATCGTGGGTACAATCCCGCGATGAAGAATAAACGCTCCAACACACCGAAGGTGTGTTGGATGCAGCACGGGTGCGGTGCGGAAGATGTTGATTTGTCTTTGCATTGCAAAGACAAATCAACATCCTTCGGACACACCCGGCGCGCAAGACTCGCAAGCGAGTCTTGAATTAAAGATATTTAAAATTATTTAAATTAATTTGAATTGCAAAAAAGTTTTCAGTCCCCGCCGGGGTTCCGGGTTCCGGATAGGTAAAACACGCGGGTCCTGCCTGCTGTCCGGATTCACAAATTCCCCGGTTTCGAAAAAAGCCTGGCATCAAGGCTGGATTCCGACCATTTCCTTCGCGAGTTTTTTATAGGCCTCCGCGCCGGCGGATCTGGGCTCATAGATTGTAATGGGTTCTCCGTAACTGGGGGCCTCCGCAAGTCTGATATTCCGCGGAATCAGAGTCTCATAAATCCGCTGTTCGACATGCGTGCGCACATTTTCCACGACCTGCGCGGAAAGATTCGTTCTCGCGTCATACATGGTAAAAACAATGCCCTCTATATCCAGGCCCGGATTCAGTCTCTCCCTGACAAGATTGATCGTGTGGATCAGCTGGCTGAGGCCTTCCAGCGCATAATACTCGCACTGGATGGGGACAAGCACCGTGTCCGAAGCCGTCATGGCGTTTACCGTCAAAACGCTGAGCGAGGGCGGGCAGTCCAGGAAGACAAAGTCATAGTCGTCGCGGATGAAGTCCAGGGCATCCCTGAGAATATATTCCTTTCTCTCAATACCGATCAGTTCAATCTCCGCCGCCGCGAGATTGACATTGGAGGGGATCAGATCAAGATTGGGCACCACATTCTGGATAATCGTCTCATTCACAGAGCAGTCATCCAGGAGCAGCTCATAAATCGTGTATTCCTGATTATTCTTATCCACGCCGAATCCGCTGGTCGTATTTCCCTGCGGATCCACATCTATAACAAGAACTTTTTTATTTAATTCAGCGAGCGAGGCGGCCAGATTGATCGTTGTCGTCGTCTTGCCGACACCGCCCTTCTGATTGGCTACTGCTATGATTTTCCCCATATCATACCTCTATTCTGTTTGTTTAAGTCTTGCGTTTGTCCAGCTCCCGGAGTCATTTCCCGAGAGGATCTTTTGCAGGCGTCCCTGCCTTGCGGGGATATTTTCCGGAGGTGTGCTTCTCTTTAAGAATCTGGACCAGGGTCCTGTTGTAATCCGTACCGGGGAGCTGAAAAGAAATCACCTGCTCGACCCTTCCTCCGAGAATTCCCGCTGCCTTTTTGCCCTCTGCCATCTCTTCCTTGATACGCTCCGCCTTGTAGGCGATAAAGTATCCTCCTTTTTTCACAAGAGGAATGCAGTACTCGGCCAGAACATTCATCCTGGCGACTGCTCTGGAGCAGGCGATATCATAGTGTTCCCTTTGCGCTTCGATCCTTCCGAAGTCCTCCGCACGGGAGTGATAGATCTGAACATTTTTCAGCCCCAGAAGCTTCACTGTTTCCTCCAGGAAGCTGACTCTCTTCTGGAGTGAATCCACAAGCGTGACCTGTGCGCCGGGAAAAGCGATCGCGATCGGGAGCCCGGGAAATCCCGCTCCGGTCCCAACATCGATCACTGACAGGTTATCAAAACTACCCGTTCCCACCAGTCCTACGATCGACAGGCTGTCCAGGAAGTGCTTGGTGTAGACATCCTCTTCCTCCGTGATCGCAGTGAGGTTCATCACTTCATTCCATTTGATCAGATTCTCATAAAACTGCCGGAACTGCCGAAGCTGTTCCGGAGAAAGGCTGATCTGAAACATTGCCAGCTGCTCTGTGAATCTTTTCTCTGCACCCTGAAGCGCTGCTTCCATCTGTATTTACTCCTCTGTTGTTAATGCTGTATTTTTTTAAATAATTAGCAAATATTTTTAAAAGCGGCTGTCCGTTCCCTTTCGGCAGTTCCTTTATCCCGGGAGAGAAGCCGCAAAAATCCTGACGCAGGCTGAAAAAGGCTGCTTTCTACATCCTATCACAACCGATTTTTAGCGTAAACAATTACAGAGATGAAAAGAGCGAAAAATAAGACCGACGCATTATTCTTCGCTTCTGCGTTTATGCCGCGTCTTCCCGACCAGGCCTCTTGAACATACGATCAAAACAATGTTTCACGTGAAACATTGTGTGGAACTTCTCAGGATCGATCAGATATTTGCGGCGACCGGCAGCTTCTCTTATGAGTTTGTCTGCTCATTTGATCACCTGATTGCCCGAATGCATGTCATTTCCGAGCACCAGGAATGTCTGAAAAGCCTGAATCCCCGGATGCCCGAATTCTTGAACGACCGATTTGTTGAATGTCTGAAAAGCCTGAATCCCCGGATGCCCGATCAATCCAGCAGCTTTTTCAAAATATGTTCCCTGTGGTTTACAAACATAGACGTCACCTGGTAGCTGTCCGTCTCCTCATAGGAACACGGATGTATGGGTCCGTCGTCAAAAGTGAGGATTTCCGAGTCCGGCATCCCGAGGAGGATTGGGGAGTGGGTCACGATCAGAAACTGCGAACCCTCTGTCGCGCACCGGTGTATTTCCACCAGCAGGGTCAGCTGTCTCTGTGGGGAGAGTGCCGCCTCCGGCTCGTCCAGCAGATAGATTCCGTTTGGCCTGAAGCTGTTCTGTACCAACGCAAGAAAACTCTCACCGTGGGATTTTTCATGGTAATGCTGCGGTCTTCCTCCCGGCCCCCGGCTGTATTCCTCTTCCTTTGTGGCCACATTATAGAAGCTTTCCGCCCTCAGAAAGTACCCCCCGCCCGCACGGCGCACTCCTCTGGACAAGCGGATGGCGTCACAGAGCTCCGAGTGGGAGTCGTATGTTGAAAAATTGTAATTTTTCGTCCCGCCCTCAGGATTAAAACCGTATGCAACCGCAATCGCTTCAAGCAGAGTGGACTTCCCGCTGCCGTTTTCCCCAACGAAAAAAGTGATCGGTGATTTGAAGTGAATCTGATCCACGCCGCTGATTGCCTCGATTTCCCTGAGGTAGCTCGACCTGTTTATTTTGTTCCAGTCGATCATCACACTATTGATCAGCTGTGATCTAATCATAAATTCAAATCCTTCCCGAATGATTGAATGATTATCGAAACGAGGTGTAATCCCCCTGCCGGAAAAATTGTCCGGGGCACATCACTTTGATGGAGATTTCATCCCTTTGTGACGCGCTTTTTGCCTGCACACCACAGAGCTTATCATCCTTTCCTGGCGTGCTTTTTACTGGCACACCGCAGGACTTATTATCCCTTCGTGACGCACTTTCCGCCTGCTTCTTCAGACGAGGACAAGTAAAAGAATGCATGTGACAGCCGCGCCCCCGATCAGTCCGCCAAGGTGAGCCGTCGCATTAATTCTGCCCCGGTTGGCAATGGTATAAAACATGTTGATCCCCAGCACCTGAAGAATGCTGTTGAGCGATACACCTCTGATTCCGGGCCAGAGAGCAAGAACGAGATAGGCCCCAAACAGGCCGAAGATGGCACCTGATGCGCCTGCCGACACCGCATTACGACCGGTTCTTCTCTCAGCAATATAAGTCAGGATATTTCCTGCAAGTCCCGAGAACAAGTAGAGGAACAGATAAACCGGCACCCCGAAGAAAATCTCCAATGCCTGCCCCATGTTATACAGGGAATACATATTACACATAAGGTGAAGGAATCCAAAATGAAGGAACATAGCTGTGAAGAGCCTGTACCACTGGCCTCTTTCTATGTAAGGTGAGTAGTACGCGCCGAATTTCAGAGCAACCCGATGGTTGGTAGAGCCTCCGCTCACAGACTCCGCAATAAAAATGACTATATTAATTCCGATTAAAGCATATGTCGCAATTGCCTGTGTCATTTAATCCCTCTCTTTCCCGGGCCAATCTTTTCCAAAGGGGCTGGCCCGTTCAAACAGGCGGCATTTCTGATGACGGATCGACAGCCGGGATTGTGAAAACAGACCCTCCTGCCACGGTACCAGATCCCGCCTCTGTGTGACATTTATATCATTTTAACAGCCGTTTCTCCATGACACAAACATCTTATCCTGTATAATGATGTTAGTCATAGATCAATCGTTACAGTTCAGACTCTGCTGAAAACAATACGCCTTTCTGCAGGCTGTTTCGGTGGGAGGCTCCCGCTCCGTGAAAAACGCAAAACTTTTAAAGAACAGGAGATTTCCATGAGATTATTTATAGCAGTCACTTTTAGTGAAAACATAAAAGATTCCCTGTCCGAGGTCCAGGAGGATTTATACAGCCTCGGTGTGCGGGGCAACTTTACCCCGGTCGAGAATTTACATCTCACGATGGCATTTATAGGTGAATACTCCGACCCCGATGCCGTGCTGGATGCAATGGAAGCTTCCCGTCCCGAATCTGCAGTTCTGGCTCTGGAAGGGGTCGGAAGCTTTGGAAAACTCTGGTGGATCGGATTAAAAAAAGACCAAGCCCTTTTCGCGAACAGCAGGCGTCTGCGTCGGGCCCTGTCAGACTCAGGTATTCCTTTTGACAGAAAACGCTTCTCTCCTCACATCACACTTGTGAGAAAGCCTGTCTGCCGGGATGAGGCAGTGCTGGCATCCATAACAGTCCCCTCAGCACAGATGAAGGTGGACTACATTTCCCTCATGCGCTCAGACCGGGGAAAGAGCGGAATGATCTATTCGGAAATCGGACGTGTCTATTGTACAGAGCGCAAGAGAAGGCCACAGTAAAAAATCGCAGAGCATGAATAAACAACGCGCAAGCGGCCACCCGTTTCCTGATCCGATCGGGTCCCGGATGTTCCACGTAATGTTTCACGTGAAACATTCGCAATATGATTTCTTATGCGCGAGCTCCGCCTCCAACACGCCCTCGGTGTGTTGGAGTTTTTTTGTCTTATGGAAAATTGCAATCCAAAGCAGAATAGGGCAGAGGCGGCCGCGTCGCCCTCTACCCCCTCCGACCGGCCCGCGTCCGCCGCAAGGCGGAAAATACATTACGCGGGCCGTGTCATAAAAACACAGACAATGTTTCACGTGAAACATTATCTGTTTGCATTTGTCAGCTTTTGCATTCGACTGTCGATGTCGGCTGCAGCTCTTTGCCACAGAATCCTCTGACATCCCGCCGGCTATTTTGCATCCTCCTCCTGCTATCATTTTCAAATAAAGGATCCTGCTGTTTTCATAGTTGATTACGTGTATCCTTAAAGTAATCTGTTGCTTTTCTTGCCCGGTATTCCTTTCCAGTTTTCAGATCACATAGGCAGTTTCAATAGGGTAGAGATGGTCTCTGCTCCATCTGCCCCCGACCGGCCATGTCCGCCGCAAGGTAGAAAATGAGTCACATGGGCTGTGTCTAAAAAAGGGCAGAGGCGCCGTTTCTCCTCTCCCCTCAATTAATCCACGTCCAACGCAAGGCGAAACGCCCGCTGCAAGACGGAAATTTAATTACATGTGCTGCGTCGCAACTCACAGGTGATGTTTCACGTGAAACATTATCGTGAAACCTTTCAGTCCTGGTCTCTGTTCATCAGCCAGGCAAAAGCCTTTGCGGTGCGCATATCAGGATTTTTAAAGTGATTTCCTTTGTTCCATTCCAGAACACAATCTATCCCATTGTCTTTCAAAAATTCATAACTGCTGCGAATCACATTCCCGACCTGCGACATCAGGGGATGGCGCGTCTTTTCTTCCCTGTCACCAAGGCTGAGATATACTGCTTTTGTCTGCGGCAAGTTATTTCGCATATACTCTGCAAAGCCAGGAAACCAGATGGACGGTGACGCCGCGGCAATACCGTCGAACGCGTCCGTCCGGCAGCCAGCCCAAAGAGCAAATAGTCCGGCAAGCGAATAGCCTCCCAAATAAATCCTGCGTCTCCGGGCTGTGTCCGGATCACACGGCAGGAGGACTTTCTTCAACAGAAAATCCAATGTCTCAGGAGCCCCTTCTCCGAAATCTTCATTTCCGAAAACAGCCGGCGCCGGCCAGGGTGAGAGATCTTTATTCCAATCATCAACCTTCACAGTTATGAGGCAGAAGTCCCGGCCTCCGGTATACTCCCGAATAAAGGAAATCTCCTTTTCGATCAGCTCCATGTCATGATCATCGGCGGTCTGAATCAAAAGAATATCTGCCTCAGGATTCCCATAGGTGTTAGTGGTATAAGCCATGTCATTGATTTCCTTTCCTCTCAAATACAGCATGCCATGGTTCATAGTCAGCCATTTGCAGTCAGCCATCTGATTCCCATGGAGATACACTTTCATGTTCCAGATTTACAGTCCGTCACTCAACAGTGATGTATTTCACAGGGACTTCTTTAGTAAGCCAAACCCCATTGACAGAGAGATAGAAGACTGCGCCGTCGGCTTCCATCTGCCCGGAATCAATTCTCAGAATCACAGGTTTTCCATGGCGGCTCCCCACTTTCCGCGCAGTTTCCGTATCAGGGGAAAGATGAACATAAAGCCTGTTCATACTCCGGATTCCCTGCGCCATGATCGACGGCACAAAGCGGTCGGCAGTGCCATGCCACAGAGTAGCCGGAGGCGATGTAACAGGCAGCTCGACATCTACAGGGATAGAATGCCCCTGATTTGCCCGGATCAACTGTTTATCATCGCTGAACGAGTAGCGCTTTTTATTGTTTGTCTCAACGATTTCCTCGAGCACAGCCATATCAAAATCCGGATGTCCCGCAGCCCTGACACCGGCAATCAGATCCTGCACATCAGCCCAGCCGTGCTCATCAAGGGAAATCCCGATGAGTCCAGGCTGGTGGCGGAGTATTTTTGAAATAAATTTTCCCAGAATCACATTCCTTTTTCCTGACATTATGTTCCTCTCCGTTTTTGTAAATACCATGTATGTAAATCAAACGATACGCTGATCCCACGCACATCAGCACAATGCGACAGCCATCATTCAACACTCATTCATATGTCAGAACATCTCTCAAAGACCAGATTCCACTTCCCGGACATATGCCCGAACATCAATCAAAGATAAAGCAACATTCCTTATACATATGTCAGAGCATCTCGAAGATCATGATCCGTTCCCTTTGATCCTCTCCCTCAAATAAGTCCCTGCAGTCGATTTCATCCACAAATGTCAATTCATCCACTGTCATAAGCCATGCCAGATACTCATCAGAAGGATAGTAAAAAAACAACAAAATATCTCTCGGAGCATCATACCGGGACTGCAGGATTTTCCCCATGGTCTTTTGAAGAATTTCCACGGAAAAAGGATTAAAAAAATAAAAGCGGTCGGCTTCGGCGGGAACGGTAAAGGTTTCCGCGCTTGCGCAGCAGGCCCGGACAAGGCTGCCCGAAACCGCCTTAGTCAAATTATCGGTTAACCCGCCGAAGATTCTTTCATCGTATTCAATCCCGATGCTCCTGCACCTGGTCTGCCAGGAGAGGAAGAAGCCGACTCTGCCCTTGCCGCATCCATAATCCAGCAGTGTATTCTTTTTTGAAATATAATCGGAAGACGCGAGTCTCTCAAGCACGCAGTATGGTGTCGGCTCATAAGGAAACCTATATTGGTCCGAGCGTGAATCGTCTCTCCCTGTCGTCCTGATCTTCAGAAGTTTGTCCCACTCTTTTTCTGTCATTGCATATTTCCTGTTCGGTCCGTGCCTGACTGCGCAGCTTTCCCGGCCGCCGTAAAAAGGGCAGCGGTCCTTGTGACAGCGAATGATCCCGGCAAATAACTGTCACTTTCTTTTTTTGCGGATTCAGATACGGCAAATGGCCTCTCGCGACTGTCATTTCCCTTTTCCGCAAATCATGGCTCATATTTAAATACTCTTTTTTTGTCTTCTTCCGTGATTTTGCGGATAACCCTGCAGGGGTTCCCCGCGGCCACCGAATCATCGGGAATATCCTTAGTCACCACGCTTCCTCCGCCGATCACCACATTGTTTCCTATGGTGACACCCGGCATCACATGGACCCCGCCTCCGATCCAGACGTTGTTTCCGACCGTGATCGGCCAGGCGTACTCCAGGCCCTGATTCCGTCTCTCGAAATCCACCGGGTGTCCTGCCGTATAAAAGCCACAGCCGGGTCCTATGAAAACATTATCCCCGAAAACAGTTTTTGCGCAGTCCAGAATTACAGTGTTATGGTTTGTAAAAAAGTTGTCTCCGATTTCAATATTATAGCCGTAGTCACACCAGAAGGGGGCTGTAATAAAGCAGTTTTCTCCTGTTTTTCCAAGCAGCCGCTTCATGATGCTCCGGTGGCTTTCTTCATCCAAAGGGCTCAGGCTGTTGAATTCATGACACAGAGCTTTTGCCTTCCGGCGCTCTTCAATCAAAAGAGCATCGTAATTTGCGTCGTACAGAATCCCCTTCTGCATTTTCTCTTTTTCAGTCATTGTATACTCCCCTCATGTCCGCAGGAATGAAAAAGCTGATTTCATGCTGACAGCACTTTATTCCGCCTGCCCCGGCCTACTGTATTAATCCGGCGGAACCAGCCCGATGGCACAAATCCGGCTGCTCCGGCCTACTGTATTAATCCGGCTACACCAGCCTGATGACACAAATCCGGCTGCTCCGGCCCGGCGGCAGGTAAAACGGCGGAAGCGGAAACTGAATTCCACTCCCGCCGTCCCGGAATTTTATGCCTGGAAATATTTATGCCGCGGATTTCATCCGGCTTTCCAGATATTTTTTAAGTCGTACAGCTACGTTCTCCTGAAGGTTTCTAAAGAAGAACTGGTAATCATAGAGATGATAGGAGCCCTCCGGCAGGATGGACAGGATGGGCGGGAAATCGGCCGGGGTCACGTCCGTGACCTTCAAAGCCCCACGTCCATCTTCGATATAGCATCCACACAGGTTCACTTCTTCTCTTTGGATCTCGCCGCCATAGCTGGTGAAGCAGGCGCCGATGTTTTCCGACTTGTCGGCAATTGTGCCGTCTGTTTTCCAGTTCAGGGGGTTAATGGAGTAGGACTTTGTCCCTGCCGGAACGATAAAGGTTTCTTCAAGCTCAGGCGCCTCACATTCAAAGCTGACAACGGCACCGAAATCATCCTCAGATTGCGCGGGGACGATCTGAGGGTATTTTTCCACCATCTCCTGTGTGCACGGCCATCCAATCGCATACACTGCCACAAGCTGATCAGATAAATCTGCATCGCCGAAGTACTCCTCCATCAGGCGATAGCACATATCCGCCCCCTGTGAAAAACCTGCCAGGATAATCGGTCTGCCCTCATTTTCATTTTCCAGATACCAGGCAAAGGCATCAGACACATCACTGTAGGCCAGTTCCAGATAGGGTTGCCTCTCCTCAACAGTCAGATCATATATCTTCATGGCCGCCTGCCTGTAATAAGGAGCATACATCCTGGTGCTGTCTTCATAGATGCCGCGCTCCATATTGAGAGCGCCGTAAAAGCTTCCTTTAGTTTCTTCGTCATCCATAGACATATTATACTCGTCCCTCATGTCCACTGCCGGACAGACCAGGAACAAATCTGCTTCCTTGTCTTCGCCGATCCCGAAATATGCCCAGTTTTCCTCTTTTGCGTAATCGGGTCTTTCCGGATCCGCGGTTTCCTCCGCTGCAGCTGCCCCGGCCGTGGTGCCGGCGGCTGCAGCTGCTGCCGCCCCGGTTTCCGCTGTTTCTGCCGCTTCCGTTCCGGCTGTCACTGCCGCTGCTCCGGTTTCCGCTGTTTCTGCTGCCGCACCGGCCTTCGCGGTTTCAGCCGTCCCGGTTTCTGCCGCCGCACCGGTTTTTGCAGTTTCAGCTGTCCCGGTTTCTGCCGCTGCCGCAGTTGACCCCGCGGCCTCTGTCATCGGCGTTTCTGCTGAAGGTTGCACCGCATCCGCTTCCGCTTTTGTATCTGTTTCCGGTTTGGATGAGGACTGACCACAGGCAGCTGAGACAAGTAAAATACATAAGACCATGAACCACGCTGCTGTTCTTTTCCAGTATTTCATTCTCCAGTCTCCTTTCAAAAATTGTCTTTTCATTTCCCCCTCCCCGACATGTCTATGCACTCAGAACAGAAGCACACGGGAAGGCCCGTGCAATAGTAATTTTAGTGATTACTTCCATACATAGTTTTTTTCATACATAATTTTTTCATACATAATTTTTTTCATGCATGATTTTTTTCCACGCATATCATGCATATTTTTCCGCGCACTGCTTTTTCATACATCATTTATTATAGGTACTGTCCGTAACTCAGGCAACTCAATAAGTATTTGCCTTAAAGCCTGTCAATCTATATGCTTTTGCCTGAAAAGCCTGTCTTAAAACTCCGGTCTGAAAAATCCCGGGATAGTCCACAGTGCCTGCCGGATAAAGACGATAAAGGTTGATGTAATGGGATGAAAGATGATGAAGCATAAAAGCTTTTATTCCGGAAATCGTCCCTGCCAGAGTCCTCATATGCTGTATAATAAAAAGGAGAGTTCAACCCGAAAGTAAAAAATGCTTATGCTGCCAGCCGATGAAAGTGCTCACCCGACGTCAGTGACAAAAGCCGGGCGCTGAAGGCGGATGACAAGGAGGGTATATGGAAAAAAAGACTGCAGGAACAGGCAAAAGACAAGTCAGGCTCACAGCCGTCAGCACATTCCATTACTTCCGTCTGGTCTACCGCTCAGCACTCCTGCTGGCAGTTCTGGTTCTTTACATCCGAAGCAGAATTGCATCCGGCGGCAGGGTCACGGATATTCTGGAAAAGAAGCCCGCAGTCCTGGCAATCCTGTGGCTTGTTTTTGCCCTGGAGATGATCCTGCGTTTTTTCCCTTCCCGGCTGGAAAGTCCCGGCAGCCAGAAGCAATTTGCCCGCAACTATATACGCTCCGGTGAAACGGACATCGTGATCCATGACAATAACGCCACCATGCTGGTCGCCCTGATCTGGATCTGCTTCAATGCAGTCTTTGGAGCCCTGTACCTGTCCGGCATTTTTGATGACGGCATCATGATCCTGATCAGCTGCGCCTATTCCGTGTGCGACATGATCTGCATCCTGTTTTTCTGTCCCTTCCAGAGCTGGTTTTTTAAAAGCAAGTGCTGCAGCACATGCCGCATCTACAACTGGGACTATGCCATGATCTTCACCCCTGTATTTTTTGTAAGAAAAGTATACACCTGGAGCCTTCTGGCAATGTCCGTCATCCTTCTGCTGCGATGGGAGATCACCTTTTATCTGCACCCTGAACGCTTCTCCGAAAAGACCAATCTGTATCTTAAATGCAGCAACTGCACGGAAAAGCTCTGCTCACACAAAAAGCAGCTTCACAGTCTGTGGAAGGATATTGAAAAGTATACTGCAAAACGCATGCAGTGGCTGCGGGACGGCAGCCCTAAAAAGTGAGCCGCTGTAAGGCGTTTCCGTCGAACAGCTTCTGATTTCACAAGGATAATACCATCAAACTTCCTGTTTCCCGGTCGGAAAACAGTTGGATGTTTCCCATAATCTCTGTGCTATACTTACAAAAATAATCCATCCTGCAGAATCATGTAAGAAACCGCGTCTGACCGCAAGTTCCTGTGCCTAAAGCTGTGTGCCCCCTTACAGTCGTAAAAACAGGAGGTGTTCCATTGTCTTATATTTGAACGCTGCGTCAGGTTTCGGACTGTTTCCGTCCCGGCCTTTCGCCCTGGTACTATCACATCATGCACGAAGGTTTTGTTAAAGGAGGTTTTGTTATGAAAAAAAGATTTCGAGCCGCTGCTGTTTCACTGGTGTTTCTTATGATGGTAACCGCCTTATACGGATGCGGTTCCGGAACAGGAGGCAGCAGTGCCGCTGAGCAAAGTCAGTCAGCTGTTTCTGCAGAAAATACAGAAGCAGAAAACACAGAAGCAGAAAACACAGGAGCAGAAAATACAGAAGCAGAAAACGTGGGAGAAGCGGAGCCTGCTGAGGAGACTTCTGTCTATAAAGAAGGCGATGGGGTTGTACTCGATAATGACCAGATCTGTGTCTCTGTAGTGAAATATGAATATGGAGAGAACACAACAGTAACTCTTAGTGTGAAGAATAAGACAGAAGAGGATCTTGATGCCTTTTTCCAGAATATCGGCATAAACCGGGTAGACCATTTTTACCAGTCAAAAATTGATGACAATATAAATAAACAAGTTGCCGTTGCTGCCGGAGAAGAAATCGAAAAGGACCTGGTCCTCTCTGTCAAAGATCCGGTAGATGAACTCAGTGTCGGCTGCTCAGTCTATAACGGGAATAAGGAATGCCTTTCCAATAACGCGTTCGTCACTTATCCCACAGGAAAAACAGCCGAAGACATCGCGGTTCCGAACCCTGTCGAAGAGGGAAATATGACTGTCCTCACAGATACAGACGATTATTCTTATTCTATTATTGAGGAGCAATCCTTTGGGGAACTGGATTCGTTTTTCGGATTCGGAACTGAAATAAGCGAGGAAAATTACCAATTTGCTGAATTGTTTACCAACAAAACAGATAAGCTTATGCAGGTGATCGTCTCCCTGACCTCAGTCAATGGAGAACTTACCTTCGTTCCTGTTGCTGACAGTATCTGGTGTCCCCCTCATACGCTCATAAGCAATTATATTACACTCAGCAGTTCGCTCGGACAGGATTTTCCTGGAAAAGATGCGGTCGAAGAAGTCTCACTCACCCTGACTGTCCGGACCTATGAGAATGGAGATGCAGAATCCAGTACGGAGGAAAGAACAGATACACTGACTTTCACCGTCAAGAAATAAAAACCGGCCGGATGCGATTCATCAAACTCGGCAAATGAATCCATCTATCGGCTGAAACAATGCGTTGACCGGAGCCATACACTGCCCGCAGCTATATGTTGACCGGGACTATACGTCAGCCCGATCTATGCGTTGACCGGTGTCATGAAATCGCGTACATAATTCAAGACTCGCCCGCAAGTCTTGCGCGATGAAGGATGAAGAATAAAGCCCCGCCGCCGATGCCGGATCCATGTCCTGGTCCGGGTCATAAGGCAGCGGGGCTTTTTTATGTGCAGGGTTTTACGGATGATTCTGAATTCGTTCCAATCTGCTTTTTCTCCAGGGATCATCCCTGTTTATTCCGAATCGTCCCGGATCATCCGTCTTTTTCCGGGGTTGATCTGAATCCTTCTGAATCCTTCTGGATCATCCTTCCTTATTTCGGGGTGGATCTGAACCCTTCTGGATCATCCTTCCTTATTTCGGGGTTAATATCAATCCTTCCGGATCATCCCGGCTTATTCCGGATCATTTTTTTCGCTCAAACACAGCAGATTCCAGGGGTGACAGGATACCCGGTACTCCACCTCCCTCAGCGGAAGAAATCACGAGCTCTGCTCCCTCAAGGATGGATGCGTCGTATTCTGCCTCCTCCCGGGAAAAGTTGGTCAGGACGATTGCCTCGTGGGAACTTCCCCTGCGGATGAAGGCATAGATCTGCTTATGCTCATTCAGAATCTCTTCAAAGTTTCCGTCAATCAACTCTTCGTGAGCTTTTCTCACCGCGGCCATTGAACGGTACCAGGAGAGAATCGAATCCGGATCTTTTTCTTCCGTTTCCACATTGCAGGTCTTGTAATTATCGTTGACCGGCAGCCAGGGAGTCCCGTCGGTAAATCCGGCGTTTTTCCCGGCTGTCCAATGCATGGGAGTCCGCGCGCTGTCCCTGCTGAAATGCCGGACTGCTTCCATCGCTTCCCCGACAGTCTTCCCCTCATCGATCAAAAATTCATAATGTCTCTTCGTGGAAATATCATTATAGTCATCGATAGCATCCCAGGTCACATTCCGGAGTCCCAGTGCCTGCCCCTGATAGAGGAAGGGGGTTCCCCGCAGGGTGAACATAAGGGTTCCGATCACTTTTGCCGCCATTCTGACATCCTTGTCCGCATCACTGCCGAAAGCTGTATCACTGCCTGAAGCCATATTGCTGTCGGAAGCCGCGGCCGTGTCGGAAGATGCGCTGCTGTCGGAAGATGCGCTGCTGTCGGAAAGCTCCGGGAAGAAATGGTCTATGCACCTGGGCTGGTCGTGGTTTTCAAAGAAGATGGGGTACCAGCCGTTTTGGGCTGTGTTTTTCTGGCTTTCTCCCAGGATCCTCTTCAGGTCCGCGAGGCTCCACTCTCTGCGGTCCGACCAGTCGGTCTCGCTATTGAGATCGATCAGCATGTGGGAGAATTCAAAGACCATGTCGAAAACTCCGTCTTCGCCGACCCATTGCGGCAGCTCAGACGCGCTGACCCCATTGGCCTCACCGACGGTGAAGATATCTTTTCCTCTCTGAACCTTATCCTTAAATTCGTGGAGATAATCCAGGATGCCATCCGTGTTGGCTGTCATGTTGTGGATGGCGGTCATCCCGTCGCCGGCATCCGGCTCTCCGTCTTTGAATTCAGGTTTTTTAATGTAAGTGACCGCGTCCATCCGGAAGCCGCCGACTCCCTTGTCCAGCCAGAAATTTGCCACGTCGTAGAGAGCGCTGCGAACCTCGGGGTTCTCCCAGTTGAGGTCCGGCTGCTCACTCAGGAAAGTGTGCAGATAGTACTGTCCCCGCGTCTCGGACCAGGTCCAGGCGGAACCTCCGAAAATACCGCGCCAATTTGTGGGCGGGCCCCCGTCGGGTTTGGCGTCGCGCCAGATATACCAGTCACTTTTGGGATTATCCTTTCCGGACGCGGATTCGATAAACCAGCTGTTTTGGTCTGAGGTATGGTTGAAAACGAGATCCATGACAATGCGGATGTCCCGTTTTCCTGCCTCGTCGATCAGCCTGTCCATGTCTTCCATGGTCCCGAAGGTCTCATCGATTTCATAATAATCGGCAATGTCATAGCCGTTGTCAGCCTGAGGAGACTTATAGCAGGGAGTCAGCCAGATGGCTCCGATGCCCATCTTCTTCAGATAATCCAGTTTTTCGGTGATTCCGTTCAGATCTCCGATGCCGTCCCCGTCTGTATCGTTGAAGCTTCTGATATAAATCTCGCAGACATTGGTTTTCTGCCACCACTTCAGTCCCTCAGTCATTTGGGCCTCGCTTTCCATCGCTGCCGATTCATCGGCTGTTTCAGACTGCGCCTCCGTCCCGCTTTCTGATGCCGTCTCCGACTGCTTTTCCGTCTCTTGTGATTCCGGCTTCTGTGATTCCGGCTTTTGTGATTCCGGCTTTTGTGAACCGCCCGGAGCAGAAGCCCCGCAGGCACTTAAGAATATCACAGCTGCCAGAAAAGCAGCAATGATTGTCTTTGCCCTTGTCATTTTTTTCATATCCCCCGCCTTCCTGACTCTTACAGCCATGCCTGAGCACTCTGTGCGTCTTCGGCAAAAAATTTCATATGGTATGTCCGGATTACAAGATCACGGTGAATGAATCCTCCCGTTTCCGCACACCGTCCGATTCCGCAGTTTTCCCGGATTCTGCTGTAAATACTATGCGGTTTTATTATAACATCTGTCCCCACAGACATAAAAGCAGTAAACGGCAGCGGAAACAGGCAGAAACAGGACAAACATCCCATTATGCACAGCCACTGTACAGCGCCCGGCTGAAACCCGGATGGTTTTCACGTCTTTTCCCACAAAGGCCGGGGCAGGTGCAAAAGAACACGGTATGATCGCCGCCGGTGAGCGTTTTTTCCCACAAAGGCCGGGGCGGGCGCAATAGAACACGGTATGATCGCCGCCGGTGAGCGTTTTTTCCCACAAATCCCGGGGCGGGCAGATTAGGCAAACGAGGTAAAGTGACCGAATTCGACCGGTATTGGCAGGTTTTTAAGGCATATTCGAATGTTTTTGGATGCTATTGACGTGCTTGACAACGAAAATCTTCCCTTCACCAGAACCAGATGTGCTGTATAATGGAAGGGAATCCGGAATGACTGCATCCTTAACATCTGCCTGATACTCTGCCGGAAATTCACTCGGGAGACGAAAATGTATTAAATAGGAATTCGGGAGCAGGTATTCCCGGGAGGAAAATATGATTTACAGAAAAGATTGCAACGGAAATGAGCTTTCGATGCTGGGATTCGGATGCATGCGTTTCACAAGGAAGGGGAGCGGCATCGATGTGGAAAAGGCCGAGTCGGAGATTCTGACAGCCTACCGCGCAGGAGTCAACTACTATGACACTGCTTATATTTATCCGGGCAGCGAAGCAGCGCTGGGAGAGATCTTCGAGCGCAATCACATTCGTGAGAAAATCAATATCGCGACCAAGCTGCCCCAGTATATGATCAAAAGCCGAAGAGACCTGGACAAATATTTTGACGAAGAGCTGGCCCGGCTGCGCACCACCTACATTGACTATTATCTGATGCATCATCTGACCGATCTGCCCATGTGGGAAAAACTCAGGGAAATCGGGATTACGGAATGGATCAAAGAGAAAAAAGAGGCCGGCGCCATCCGCAACATCGGGTTTTCCTATCACGGAAACACTGACAATTTCCAGAAGATACTGAATGATTACGACTGGGATTTCTGCCAGATCCAGTACAATTATCTGGATGAGGTTTCGCAGGCGGGTGTGGACGGTCTCAAGGCCGCTGCGGCAAGGGGAATCCCTGTGGTGATTATGGAGCCTCTTCGGGGAGGGAAGCTGGTCAACATGCTTCCCGCTGACGCCAAAAAGGTCATGCAGGAGAGCGGCCGCGGCTGGAGTCCCGCCGAGTGGGCATTCCGCTGGCTCTACAACCAGCCGGAAGTGACAGTCGTCCTTTCCGGCATGAATACCCTGCAGATGGTAGAGGAAAACTGCAGAACCGCCTCTGAGGCACAGCCCGGCCACCTGACAGAGTCGGATTTCGAAGTCCTCGATAAGGTCAAAAAAATAATCCGCGAGCGGGAGAAGGTCGGCTGCACAGGCTGCCGCTACTGCATGCCCTGCCCCAAAGGTGTCGACATTCCGGGAATCTTCCGCTGCTACAATGCGATGTTCACGGAGTCCAAAAGTCAGGGCCGCTTCCAGTTTGCCCAGACCGTCGGCCTGACAAAGGAGCCCGCCTTTGCCACCCAGTGCGTCCGCTGCGGAAAATGCGAGCAGCACTGTCCCCAGAACATCCCGATCCGCGAGAAACTTAAAGAGGCGGACAAGGCACTCCGTCCCCTCCACTACAGGCTGGCCATCAATTTTGTGCGTGCCTTTATGTATAGAAAACCGCGGAAAGCCAGGCGGAAAATCAAAAAGAAATTCCGCGGAAAGAAACAATAAGTGTTTTGTAAAGTATTTTGAACACTTTGTACAGGAGAAAAGCAACAGGAAAGATAATAATAATGAAGAAGAAAGTCTTAGTGGGCATGTCCGGAGGTGTGGACAGTGCCGTAGCAGCATATCTATTACAGAAAGAAGGCTATGAAGTGTGCGGGGTGACTCTGCGCACACTGGGCGAAGACGAAAGCCGCTGCTGCGAGATCGACGACGCCCGCAGGGTGTCGAACCTGCTGGGGATCCGTTTTTATCCCCTCAACTGTGTCAGGGACTTTGAAAAAGAGGTCATGGCTCCCTTTGTCCGCAGCTATCTGGAGGGCAGGACTCCCAATCCCTGCATTGAGTGCAACCGCTATATAAAGTGGGACAAGATGCTCTACGCGGCGAAAGTCCTGCAGGCTGACTATGTGGCCACCGGCCACTATGCCCGCCTGGTGCGTCTGGAAAATGGCAGGTATACCGTCAAAAAGGCGGAACATGCCGCCAAGGATCAGACTTACATGCTTTACAAGCTCACGCAGGAACAGCTGGCGCAGACTCTCATGCCCCTCGGCACATACAGCAAGGAAGATGTCCGGGCCTTTGCTGAGGAAGCCGGACTGCCCGTGGCACACAAGCCCGACTCCCAGGAAATCTGCTTTGTGACAGACGGCCACTATGCCGACTTCGTCGGGCAATACGCCGCGCAAAGAGAGGAGAAGGACATCTTCGCGGTCCCCGGTCCCGGCCCTTTCGTGGACGAATCGGGAAAGGTGCTGGGAACCCACAAGGGCATCACCCACTATACCATCGGACAGAGAAAAGGCCTGGGAATCGCCCTTGGGCACCCCGTTTATGTCAAAGAGATCCGTGCGTCCTCAAATGAGGTGGTGCTGTCTGATGAACCTGCTCTCTTCAGAGATACTGTTCTGGTCCGCGACGTGAATTTCCTCTCGATTCCGGGCATGGCTGCCGGGGAAGAGATCCGCGCAAGAGCCAAAGTCCGCTACCATCACCAGGCCGCGCCTGTCCTTATCCGTATGCGGGAAGACGGCAGTGTCAGACTTCTTTTCGACTCGCCCGTGCGCGCCGCCGCCCCCGGCCAGTCCGCCGTCTTTTACGACGACAGTGACTGCGTGATCGGCGGAGGAATCATCATGTGATTCTGTGCCCATCCGATTGCCGCCTGCCCGCCGCAAAGCGGGATTCTTACATTGCCAGAACCATATTATGAAAACCCGGCACTTCGCGAAAACTGCTTCGCGGAGTGCTTTTTTCAGTCCGGGTCATGAAACATTTACAGCGCAGTTTCTATCCTCATGAAAAAACTTTTTAATCTTCATGAAAAAAACACTTAACTCTTATAAACCGTTCTAATCTTCATGAAAAAAGCGCTTAAACCTTATAAACCGTTCTAATCTTCATGAAAAAAACGCTTAATCTTATAAACCGTTCTAATCTTCATGAAAAAAGCTTGCTTTTATATTCCCCGTATGATAAATAAAACATGT
Source organism: Lachnospiraceae bacterium (assembly GCA_045117315.1). Lineage (GTDB taxonomy): Bacteria > Bacillota > Clostridia > Lachnospirales > Lachnospiraceae > CAG-791. The sequence continues at coordinate 46,356 of JBGUNJ010000132.1, forward strand.
TGCGCATTCGACAGAATATTCTTTTTGGAGAGGTAATATCTGTTTTTAAACATAGTATCTTTTAGAAACTATGAGCAATGCCGGAAATAGCAGGATATATTCAGAAACTGCGGGCAATGCCGGGAAACAGCAGGATATATTCAGAAACTGCAGGCAATACCGAAAGCAACAGGAATCATTTGGAAACCATAGGAAATACCGGAAACCGAAACCATAGGAAAAACAAAAGATGAATGAAGTACCCGAGAGAAAATTTAACTGTCCTGTAGAGGCGACGCTCAGCCAGATCGGCGGAAAATACAAAGCCGTCATTCTCTATCATCTTCTGACTGACGAGCTTCTGCGGTTCAATCAGCTTCAGAAGTATGTACCTCAGGCAACTGCCAAGATGCTGAGCCGGCAGCTCAGGGAACTGGAAACAGACGGGCTTGTGCATCGTGAGGTCTACCCTGTTGTTCCCCCGAAGACGGAATATTCTCTGACAGAGCGCGGCAAAACGCTGGCTCCTGTCATCCATGAAATCTGCGACTGGGGAGAGACCTATATGGAAGGCACTTTTTAGCTTTCAGCCCTTTGCACATTGAACCATTGACTGAGGAACGCAGAAGCTGAACCGGTGACTGCGAAAGTCAGAAGCTGCGTCAGCGGCCATGGAACGCAGTATGCGTACCACTGACCGCGGAAGACAGAAACCGCATCAGTAACTGCGGAACATAAAATCCGCGGAACTCCCGGCACTTTCCCTGCAAGACTCTGTGCCGGACTCCCGCCTATAAAACACAGGAATCTATATGAAAACAAATGCCAAGTACAACAGCAGACCCGGACGAATACTACACGTCGGCATCGATGTAGGCTCGACTACGACAAAAATAGCGGTAATCGACTCCGAGACCAAAGAAGTCCTCTATTCCGACTATCAGAGGCATCACGCGGAGCAGCTCCGCAGCGTGCGCAAAGCGCTGCTGAAGTTCAATGAAGAGTTCCCGGACGAAAAGATCCGGGTCGTCCTGACGGGCTCCGGCGCCAAGCCGATCGCCGACGCGGTCAGCGTTCCCTTCGTCCAGGAGGTGGTGGGCAATTCCATCGCCCTGAAGAGGGAATACGGGACGATCGGCACAGCCATCGAACTGGGCGGCCAGGATGCCAAGATGCTGTTTTTCCACAAAGATAAAAAGACGGGTGAATCCGTCGTCGACGACATGCGCATGAACGGCAGCTGTGCCGGCGGCACGGGCGCTTTCATCGATGAAGTCGCGGCCATCCTGAAAACTCCCATCGAGGAGTTTAATTCGCTTGCCGAAAAGGGCACGACCGTCTATGACATTTCCGGCCGCTGCGGCGTCTATGCCAAGACCGATATCCAGCCCCTGCTCAACCAGGGAATCTCAAAGAGCGACCTGGCTCTGTCCTCCTTCCACGCCATCGCCAAGCAGAGTATAGGCGGTCTGGCCCAGGGTCTTGATATCGTGCCCCCCGTCGCCTTCGAGGGCGGTCCCCTGACCTTCAATCCCGTCCTCATCCGTGTATTCTGCGAGCGCCTGGGGCTCAGGCCCGAAGAAATCATCGTGCCCGAACACCCCGAGATCATGATCGCCTTCGGAGCCGCCCTTTCCCTTGACAGTCTGTTCGCGGACCAGCGCGGGCACACATACGCGGCAATGCTGGCGGACCAGCTCAGCTCCGTCAAAGAAGACCGCACGACACACAGGGGAAGCGACCGCCTGACCCGTCCGTTTTTTGACAGCCGTGAAGAATACGAGACTTTCATGGAAGAGCACAGACTCTCTCAGATCACTCCCGTCACCTATAAAGAAGGAGAAAAGGTCCGCGCCTATCTGGGAATCGACTGCGGCAGCACGACGACCAAATTCGTGCTCATGGACGAGAAGGAAAACCTGCTCGAGGAGTTCTACGGCCCCAATGAGGGCGATCCCCTCATTGTTCTGCAGAATGCCCTGCTGGCCATGCGGCAGAGAGCCCGGCAGGCCGGGGCCGAGATCGAAATCATCGCTGCCGGCAGCACCGGCTACGGCGAACTCCTGGTCAACAAGGCCATGAACACCGAGACCCACATGGTCGAGACCGTCGCCCACGCCTTCGCGGCGGAAAAATATGTCGATGATGTCTCCTTTATCCTGGATATCGGCGGACAGGACATGAAGGCCATCTGGATCAGCAACGGGATCGCCACCAATATCGTCGTCAACGAGGCCTGCTCCTCAGGATGCGGCTCTTTCCTGGAAAACTTTGCCAAGACCCTGCACATCCCCGTCAAAAAGATCGCGGAGACCGCTTTCTCTTCCAAAGATCCCGCTGCTCTGGGAAGCCGCTGCACGGTCTTCATGAACAGCTCGATCATCACAGAGCAGCGCAACGGCAAGGTCCCCGGCGATATCATGGCCGGACTGTGCCGTTCCATCATCGAAAACGTTTTTACAAAAGTAATCAGAATTTCCAATATCCAGTCCCTGGGCAAAAACATTGTCGTACAGGGCGGCACCTTCCAGAATGACGCAGTTCTGAGGGCCATGGAGCAGTATATAGGCCGGACCGTCACCAGGGCGCCCTACCCCGGCCTCATGGGCGCCATCGGGGCAGCCCTTCTGACAAAAGAAGAGACTGAGCGGGCCATGGCGGAAGGCACTTATAAAAAGACCTTCATAAGCCTGGATGAACTGGAGAATTTCAGCTATACACAGGAAGCCAACATTCCCTGCCCCTTCTGCAGCAACCACTGCAAGCGCACCGTCGTGAAGTTTTCCAACGGCAATTCCTGGATCACCAACAACCGCTGTGAAAAGGGCGAGGTGCTGGGAAATCCCAAAGACAGCGATGTGCAGGCAGAAATCAGAAAGATCCAGAAAGAGAAGGCCGCCGTGCCCAACCTCTTTGATCTGCGTACAAAGCTTCTGTTTAAAGACTATCCTTTTACAGTCGTCGACACGGACGAGCCTGAGAAAGATATTACCATCGGTCTTCCCCGCGTGCTCTCCAACTGGGAATACATGCCCTTCTGGACCACTTTCTGGAAGAGCCTTGGCTTCAAGGTCAAAATGTCCCCCATGAGCACCCGCAAGATCTATGAATCGGGACTGCACGCGGTGACATCCGACACGGTATGCTTCCCCGCCAAGCTGGTGCACGGACATCTGCGTTCCCTGCGGGATATGAAGGTGGACAGAATCTTCATGCCCACGATCACCACTGTGCACTCCGAAAACCGGCACGAGACCAGTGAGTCCATGTGCGCCATCGTAAAGGGCTATCCGCTGGTCATCCGCAACTCTGACAATCCTCAGGAGAAATGGGGAATTCCCTTTGACTGCCCCCTGTTCCACTGGCACAGCCAGAAGGACATGGAGTACCAGCTTCCCCTCTTCATCCAGGAGACCTTCGGGATCAAAAAGAACGTGACCCTCAAGGCGATCGGGCAGGGCCTGGCCGCCATGAACGATTTCCGCGCGCAGATGCAGAAAGCCGGAAGAGATGTCCTGGACCAGGTCACAAAGAAGGGCACATACGCAGTCGTTCTGGCTTCCCGCCCTTATCAGATCGACGGGCTGGTCAACCACGAGCTGCCCGGAATGTTCACCTCCCGGGGGATCCCGGTCATCACCTGCGACGCGGTCCCCGGCGTCAATGATGTCGACCTGACTAACAGCAGGCTTGACATCGTCAACAATTTCCACGCCAGAATGCTGGGTTCTGCCGTGCTGGCGGCGGAAAATGGCCACCTGGAGTACGTCCAGGTCGTAAGTTTCGGCTGCGGACACGACGCCTATCTCTCCGACGAAATCATCCGCATGATGGAAGAAATCTCCGGCAAGGCTCCCCTGGTGCTCAAGCTGGACGAGAGCGACATTCAGGGTCCCCTGCGGATCAGAGTCAGGTCCTTCATCGAGACCATCGAGATGCGGCGGACCAGAAATATAAGCAGGACGGTGAGAGCCCTCAGCGACCCCTACCCCGTCAAGTTCACCAAGGAGGACGCGAAGGAGAAGGTCGTGCTGGTCCCCAACACCTCCCACGCCTTCTGCGAAGTCATGTCGGCCGCCCTGTCCGGGCAGCATGTCAGGGCAGTCCCGCTTCCCGTAGGCCGCGATGAGGCCATCAGCGACGGCAAAAAATATGTGCACAACGACATCTGCTTCCCCGCCCAGATCGTGGTGGGAGAGATCATCAGTACACTGAAATCAGGAAAATACAAAGTCGACCGGATCGCCGTGGCCATGGGCAAATACATAGGCGACTGCAGGCTGACCCACTACAGTGCCCTGCTCAGGAAGGCCCTCGACGACGCGGGCTTCCCCAATGTCCCGATTCTGACCAACGACGACGTGGATGTCCACAACCTCCATCCCGGCTTCAAGATGAGCCTGCTCTCCGCCATCAGGCTGTCCGCCTCCCTTCCCATGATCGACGCGCTGGAGGAGATCCTGCGCAAGACCAGACCCTATGAGATCAAAAAAGGAAGCGCGGACGCCGCTTTCGACAAGGCCCTGGCATATGTCGTAAACGGCCTGAAAAAAGACGGAATCCAGGGCGCGCGCAGAGGGTTCAAAAAGGCCATCGCCACCATGAACCAGATCAAGTGCGATTTCTCCCAGAAGAAGCCCAGCGTCCTGATCGTCGGCGAGTACCTGCTCAACTTCCACCCCGGCGCCAACCACGATATCGAGAAATATCTGGAGAACAACGGCTTTGAGGTAATCGAGGCCCGCATGGCGGACGTCATCAGAAAGACCTATTTCTACCAGAACGCCCAGGTGAAGGAATTCAAAATCAGCAAGAGTTTCAAGGACAAGATGGTCCTCAACATCCAGGACAACGCCTTCAACGTGGCACAGGATTTCGTCGACGCCATCGCCAAACGCAATCCCCTCTACAAGCCGGCTCCCCGCATGCAGGATATCGTGAAGGACTCGGATTCCATCATCCATCACACCTTTGATGCCGGCGAAGGTGTCCTGATCCCCGCCGAGATCCTGCACCACGCCAAGGAAGGTTGCCGCAACTTCATCATCCTGCAGCCCTTCGGCTGCCTCCCCAACCACGTGGTCGGAAGAGGTATTTCCAAAAAGCTGAAAGAGCTTTATCCGGATGCCAACATTCTGCCTCTGGATTACGACCCTGACGTCAGTACAGCCAACATTGAAAACCGCCTGCAGATGCTGATCATGAACACCAAGATGGGAATGTCCCCCGCCTGATAAAAGATTTAGCAAAGTAATTATTGAATTAATGGAAAGCCCCCTGTTCCTGCCGGTTCCTATGAATTTCAATTCAAGGAATCCGGCAGAAACAGGGGGCTTTGTTTCTTCATTATAAATATAAAATCTATAAAGCGGAGCAGCAGAGTACCACATCCATAAGAGCCGCTGCACCAATCATCCCATATACAGAGAGCTCGCGGTGACAGAGAGCACGATATCGCCCTGCTGCGCGACAAATTTCCTGATCTGGCTGTATTCCAGGTCTTCTTTCCGCCTGACGATAAGATCGTATTCCGTTGTACCGTCCATATTGACCGTGACCCTGCTCTGCGTCACAAGGGCATCCCACTCTTCCAGCTGCTTATGCAGAGCTTCGTCAAATCCGTTATAGCTCTTTACTGTGAATTTCAGGCGATTGCCCCCGTGAGCGTCGGTCCCCATAAGGAAACGGTACATCAGACGCTGCAGGATCAGAACAAGCACTACAACACAGACCACAGGGACATACATTCCGGCGCCGATGGCAAGGCCGATCCCGGCTGTCAGCCAGATTCCGGCGGCTGTAGTCAGCCCCTTGATGTTGCTCCCCACTTTGAAAATGACGCCCGCGCACAAAAAGCTGATGCCGCTGACCGCCTGCGCCGCGACACGTGCGGAATCCGCCCCTCTCGTGCCCAGGAAATCACTGGCTCCTCCCATCGTGAGATCGGCAAAACCATATTTGGAGATCAGCATGATCAGCGCCGTCGTGCAGCAGACCAGGATATGGGTCCGGATTCCTGCTTCCTTGAATCGCTGGCTGCGCTCCATTCCGACCAACCCTCCAACTATGAAGGCAATGACCAGGCGCAGGCACAGCTCCGCATGCTGCATCACAGTAAAATGACTACTATATTGTTCCAGAAATGTCATATCAGCACCTCAATGATTCATGGAATCCGCAGGAACGAAAAACAACAGTTTTAAAAAACAAATAAGTTTTAAAGTGGAACTTTAAAAACAACAGTTTTATTAAAATAAAGAAATCTTTGAACCGGAACTTTATAAATACAGGTTTTAAAAACAAAAAGAATTTCAACCTTGAACTTTAAAAACAACAGTTTTATTAAAATTAAGAAATCTTTGAACCGGAACTTTATAAATACAGGTTTTAAAAACAAAAAAAATTTCAACCTTGAACTTTAAAAACAACAGCTTAAAATTTTCAAAAAACACTTTACTGCTACAACTTTAAAAACGGCAGCCAAAAAACGACAACTATAAATACCATAACTTTAAAACGACAGCTTTATTGTAGCACTTCCGGAGCACGTGATAAACCGGACTGCATTCTTTTTTTAAATATACTTGCGGCCATGGGCGAGTGCCCACAAACATGTATGAATAAACTACGCATTGCTCCGCGCTCTGGCGCTCCCGCAATGCTCCACACATTCGTACCCCGCCCCGCGGCGGCC
>JBGUNJ010000133.1:0-38676 GCA_045117315.1 Lachnospiraceae bacterium
ACGGCGTTCGCCCCATTCGCGAAGCGAATTCAGCATGGGCGAACGCAAGTTACTATTCACGCCCTCGATAGGGCGTGAATAGTAACGGCATGACACGCCGGAAGCGGGTCTGCGGGCTGCGCTCTATGCACCGGCATTATATAATGCTTATAATTATAGAAGTACTCAAAACAGCGTTTTATGGATAGGAAAGGGTTTGGGATGAAGAGCTTTGTGAAAAAATGGAAAAATCTGCTGATGATTCCTTTCCTGTGCGCAGCTCTGGCTCTGAGCACAGGATGCGGCGGAAAGAGTTCCGGAAGCGCGGAGCAGACAGAGCTTCCTGTGGTCGAGGAATCAGTCGAAGAACAGGAAACGCAGGAAAACCAGTCTGAGGACAATACAGAGGAGCAGTCCGGTGATGAGGAAGCGCATCCTTCGTCCGGAGATGAAAACGGGTGGGGTGAAGACGGTGAAATAACCGACGGAGAAACTTACGGAGATGACGCCTATTCAGATGAAAACGTAGATGAAAATGAAGAGCAGCAGGACTGGAATGTATCCGATGACAGTGAGGACTATTCCGGAGACGACAGCTATTCTGTAGCCAATGGCGATGAAGACGGGGATACAGATCCGGAAGAAGGCGGGTACAGTGAGGATGAGAACAGCTCCGGCGGTAATGAAGACCGGGATTACGGAGAGGAATACGAGGGCAGCGGCGGAGAGATCAGTGAAAACGGCGTCTATACCACCAAAGAGGACGTTGCTCTGTATCTCCACACCTATGGCAGGCTTCCCAGCAATTTCATGACCAAGAAAGAAGCGAAAAAACTGGGATGGTCCGGGGGTTCTCTCGAGAAATATGCTCCGGGAATGTGCATAGGAGGAGACCGGTTCGGAAATTATGAGAAGACTCTCCCTAAAGGCAATTATCACGAGTGTGATATCAATACCCTGGGAAAAAACAGCAGAGGGGCGGAAAGACTGGTCTTTTCCGAAGACGGCAGGATATACTATACCGATGACCACTACAGATCCTTTACCCTTTTGTATGAGAAACAGTAAACGGCGGTCGTTTTCCTGATCAGGTTATGAGAGGTAATTATGGAAGAATATATTGTGGATTTTTGCGGTGTGACCGATAAAGAGTCCTTTCATGCGTGCCTGAAAAAGTCACTGCCTCTGCCGGAATGGTATGGGGGAAATCTGGACGCGCTTTATGACTCGCTGACAGATCTGGACGAGGCATGTATCTACTTTAAAAACTGCGGGCAGGCTGCAGAGAGCATCGCGGATTATTATGAAAGCTTCCTGGGGGTCATTGCGGATGCCCAGATGGAAGTTCCGGGGCTGTTCTGCTTCCTGGAAAACGGCAGCGGGGAAGGCGCTTTTCCCGAAACCGGAGAGGATGACGTATATTCCGGAGCAGGAGAGGATGATGATCTTTCCGAAGCAGGAGAGGATGACGATCTTTCCGGAGCCGTAGAAGATGACTGTTTTGCCGGAGATGGCGGAGACGATGATTTTCGATATGAGACCGGCGCGGAAGATGATTTCTGACGGATCTCTGACGGAAAAAGAATCTGCAGGACGGAGATGACAAAGAGATTCCGGGACATGAAAGCGCGGGTGGTTTAAAATACAGTGTAGTTCGGTGAGGAATCCGTTATGAATAAAGAAAAGAGAACTTTGATCATAACAGATATACATGGCTGTTATGATGAATGCAGAGCTCTTCTGGAGAAAATGTCTTTCGATGAAGAGACCGACACACTCATTAACCTGGGCGATACCATTGACAGAGGGCCGAAGATCTACGAGACCTTTTTATATCTGCGCGGGCTGAAAGAGAGGATGGGTGACAGGTGTATTCTGATCAGAGGAAATCATGAGCAGATGATGCTCGATGCTGTTGAAAACGGCGGCAGAGACAAGGACCTGTGGTACTATAACAGCGGGGAGAAGACGGTCTACTCCTTCCTTCATCACAAGCACAGGATACAGGAATATCTTGACTGGTACCTTGAAATGCCCTATTATCACGTGACAGACAGCTTCAACTGCGTTCATGCCTGTCTCAAAGATCCCGATCCCTTAAATAACACGATTGAAACGCTGATCTGGGGAAGGGATACGGACTACAGCGGAAAACTGGTTCTGACCGGCCATACGCCCTATAAGGGTCCGCTCTATTTTCTGGGAGAGGATGTAGGAATGATCCGCGAGAATGTCTGGACGGTTCTTCCCCCGACCGGCATGATCGCTCTGGATACAGGCTGTGTCTACGGGTACAGGCTCACGGGAATGATCATACGGGAGAATAATTCCTTTTTAGTTTGTTCAGTTGCATCAGGTGTGAAAAAATGATATGATGCCCCATGCAAAAGGGGGTGGAGTGATAGAATGTCATCAAATACAAAAAAGGAAAAGACAAGCGATAATACGAAAGAGAAGAGTTCTTCCGTAAAAAAGAAAGTCCTCAGGAAGCCGGGCCTGATCCGGAATCTGCACGCGCTCGGAGCTGTGCTCACTCTCATCCAGGCGATCACCGCGGCTCTTTTTATTTATTTAATGAACGGGACGGGCATGATCCCCTGGAAATATGTCCTGATGACTTTCGGTGGACTGGCGCTGCTGGTTCTGATCGCTGTCCTGCTGGTCAGTATCCGGAACCGGACAACGAGGCTGGCTGCTGTTGTGCTCAGCATTCTGGTGATTTCCATACAGCTGGTCGGGAGCAGTTACCTGTACAAGACGATGAATCTGCTCAAGAGTTCGGAGAGCTCTTATAAAACAGATACGCTGGATGTCGTCATACGAAGCGATGATCCCGCGGAGACCATTAAAGATACTGCGGACTATTCTTTCGGCATAGTAGATGATCTCAGCAAAGACGAAAAGACAGCCCTGCAGCAGAGTCTGACCCGGAAGACCGGCAAAAAGATCGAATTTAAGGAATACAGCACCGCGTCGGAGGCGGTCAAGGCTCTTTTGGTGGACAAAGAAGTGGACGTCATTGTTTACCGTGAGGCTTATGGCCCGATCCTGGAGGAAGTGGTGGATTCTTTCTCGACCGGGACCAGAGTGATCGATACGCATGAGATCCGCACTGAACTGGCTTACGAATACGTCGAGCCCGGTGAACCCTTCAATCTCCTGATCAGCGGTATCGATGTCAAGGGAGACATCTCCCAGGCCAGCCGCAGCGATGTCAATATCATTGTCACGATTAATCCCAAGACCAAGAAGATCCTCATGACCAGCACTCCCCGCGACTATTATGTGGAGATTCCGGGGGTCACCAACGGTCAGCGCGACAAGCTCACCCATGCGGGGATCTATGGAGAGGACGCTTCGATCAGAACACTTGAGGCGCTGTACGGAATCGACATTACAAATTACGTCCGCGTCAATTTCACGACCCTGATCGATATTGTGGACGCGATCGACGGTGTGGACGTCTGGTCGGACTATGAGTTTGAATGCTTTACAGACCCCGAGGTCTATATCAACAAGGGCTGGAACCACCTCAACGGGCGCCAGGCCCTGGCCTTCTGCCGTGAGAGATACAGCTTCCCTGACGGCGATAACCAACGCGGCAGGGATCAGGAGGCCGTTCTCAAGGCGATCATTGAAAAGGTGATGTCTCCGGCGCTGATCGTAAATGCCAGCGCCCTGATCGAAAGTATGCACGGCTCCTTCCAGACCGACCTTCCGGAGTCAAAGATCGCGGAGCTGATCAACCAGCAGCTGTCTGAGGGAACCGACTGGCTGATCCTGAGGCAGGCGGCAGCCAGCGGCGAAGGCGGTTTGAGATACACCTACTCGGCGGGAATGGCATCCACGACAGAGCCGGACTGGTACAGCGTAAAAAAGAACGCAGCCCGCATCATGAGCATACTGGAGGAAGAGCCGGACATAGAGTGACAATAAGAGTGACAATAAAGATCAGCAGAAAAGAGCAGAAGAAGGCCTTGCCTGAAAAGAACCCCAAAAGGCTCTGCTGAAAGGGAACAAAGAAATCCCGGCTGAACAGAAACACAGAAAGTGCGGCCGAAAAGAAACAGAAAGTATTCTGGCGGCAGGATCCGACTGGATCCTGCCGCTTCTTTATGGCAGGGCTGCCGTAAGAAATCTTTCGCCTTATGGCGAACGGAAGCCCGCAGGAGGGCAGAGGGCGCTGCCGCCTCTACCCTGTTGAAACTAAAAAACGATACTAAAAAACCCGGCCGGGCTCAATGTCATTAAGTCAGGATGACATTGGCCGAAGCCGGATTTTTGATTCTTAAAACATTTAATCCTGCATGTTTGCGGGCGCTCGCCCATGGCCGCAGGTATGAAAAACTGCCGGATCAATGGATCAGATCACTGGGTGCGCAGGGGGTGAAGCGCAGGGGTTCTGCGGCGGCCGCCGATAAATGTAAATTCAAATCTGTACACCAGGATATAGGTGAACAGGAAGAGCGCAAAGGCGATCACTACGTCGGAGAAGGAATGCTGTTTGATAAACATTGTCGACAGAGTGATCGACAGGCCCAGGATCGTGGTGACAGCCCGCCAGAAGGCGCGTACACGTCTGGAATAAACCTTTCCGGAATCTGTTCTCCAGTCCCATTCCCAGATGGCGCCGACGACGGCGAGACTGTTGAACACGTGAATGCTGGGAGTGAGATTCGTAGGAGTGTCCACAAGGTACAGGAGACCGACCATCCGTGTGAAAACATTGTCCACCGGCATTGTCTCCGGCCTCAGCAGGTGGATGTTGGGGAAAACAACTGACACCGCGATGAAGACCGTCATTCCGATTGCCAGGACCGTACACAGTTTGTGATAAGAGTCCTCATTGACCATCAGGAGGAAAAGGATAGCACAGGTCACATAAGGGAACCACAGCAGGTAAGGGATGACGAAAACCGGTACAAAGGGAATTACATCATCGACAACTGTGTGGATCACTGTGTAGTGCAGCCTGTTCCACTGCTCGATCAGCATAAATGAAACCATGTAGGCGAGCATATAGCAGATCATGGGAGTCAGTACTTTGATTTTTTCGGGAGGAAGGATTCCGGGGAGAAAACTCTTTCCCGCAGAAAAGACCCTGCCCACTCCTGATACTGCCGTATTTGTATTGTTTTTTTCTTTCTCTCTATTTCTAATATTAAATCTTACCATATTTTACCCTCACGGCCATCTGCCGCTATAAGTGTGATGAAAGCAGAGTGTTTCTTCGTGCATCCAACGCACAAAGCGATATTACCGCCAAAAATACTGATTGACAAGAGGAATATTTAATAATTAATAAATATTTCACGTATTTTAAAAGCTTTTTTAAAGAATAAAATCGTTTTTTGAGCCTTTTAAAGTGCGTTCTGACCAGTACATTAAGGGGGAATAAGCCGGCAGAAATCAGAAAAAAGCAGGTTAAAAGCCGGCGGGAAAGCAGGTTTCGGGCTCCGGAGCGGCGCGATTTGTAACATATTATCTATTGAAGCTATTATAATAGCACAAAGTTTATGTTTTTTTGCACTTGCGAAATGAAAAGGTTCTTGCTATATTCTTCATTGTGGCTTTCAAAACTCTTTTCTGATTTAAAAGTTTTGATGTAAAAGCCTTATAAAGGTTTTTCAGAGAAAACACATTCTCATATATTTAGAATATTTATAAGTGTGTCAGGAGGAAGCAAATGTATTCGATTGAAGAAGTAAGAAAAGTCGATCCGGAAATCGCCGCCGCGATTGAGCAGGAAGTTCAGCGCCAGAATGATCATATTGAACTGATCGCATCCGAGAACTGGACCAGCAAAGCGGTCATGGCTGCCATGGGAAGCCCTCTCACAAACAAGTATGCAGAAGGTTATTCCGGCAAGCGCTATTATGGCGGATGCCAGGTGATCGATGTTGTTGAGACACTTGCAATCGAGCGCGCCAAGAAGCTTTTCGGCTGCACATACGCGAACGTACAGCCTCACTCCGGCGCCTCCGCGAACCTTGCGGTGGAGTTTGCTATCCTGAAGCCCGGTGATACTCTGATGGGCATGAACCTCAATCAGGGCGGACACCTCACACACGGCAGCCCCGCTAATATCTCGGGTACCTATTACAATATTGTTCCTTACGGAGTAGATGAGAACGGCTTCATCGACTATGACGAGCTCAAGAGGATCGCTGTTGAGACAAAGCCCAAAATGATCATTGCCGGCGCTTCCGCATATTGCAGGACCATCGATTTCAAGAAGTTCCGCGAAGCGGCTGATGCCTGCGGAGCAGTTCTGATGGCTGATATCGCCCACATTGCGGGTCTCGTTGTCGCGGGCCTTCATCCGAGTCCCTTCCCCTATGCGGACGTCGTGACAACCACGACCCACAAGACCCTGCGCGGACCCAGAGGCGGCTTGATCCTTGCTATGGAAGAGACCGCAAAGAAATACAACTTCAACAAGTGTGTCTTCCCCGGCACACAGGGCGGCCCGCTTGAGCATGTGATCGCAGCCAAGGCTGTCTGCTTTAAAGAGGCCCTGGATCCTTCTTTCAGGACTTATCAGGAGCAGATCGTCAAAAACGCGGCGGCACTCTGCGCAGGCCTGCAGAAGAGGGACGTTGAGATCGTTTCCGGCGGCACAGACAACCATCTGATGCTGGTGGATCTCACGAAAGAAGACCTGACAGGCAAGGAAGTCGAGAAGTGGCTTGACGAGGCACATATCACAGCCAATAAGAACACAATCCCCAACGAGCAGCGCTCTCCCTTTGTGACCAGCGGTATCCGCCTTGGAACACCTGCGGCGACGACCCGCGGTCTGGTTGAGGAAGACATGGACAAGGTCGCCGAGGCGATCGCCCTTGTCATCAAGAAGAAAGAAGACGGCATTGAGCCTGCTAAGGCACTCATTGCCGAGATCACAGCCAAATATCCTCTGGACTGATCCGGTAAAGACCAGGCGGCACCTTTTATCAGGTGCCGCCTTTTTTTATGACACGGCCCGTTCAATGTATTTTCCGCCTTGCGGCGGACACGGGCCGGTCGGGGACAGAGGGCGGCATTGCCGCCCCTGCCCTGTCTTTCTTTTGCTCATGCCATGTGCTGAGGATCGGACTTCATCGTCATGGGGAAATTGTGACCGATGCAAAAAGGTGTTCCGGGAAAAGAATATCTGTAGACAATTGTACATAAATATCTGAAAAAAGTGACAATTTAGATAAATATTGGAAAATTAATTGACAAATGCAGGCCCGGTGGCTATAATATACACATAAAGTACTTCAAGAAAAGGTGACGAGAAGTTCACCGATCATTCTTCTATTTCAGTTTAAAGATGTCCGCAGAGACAAGATTCGGATTTATGATCAGTCTCAAAGGACCGGTCAGAGGGGAACTGTTCCAAAGAGCAGTTCTGCAGATTCAATTACAGGCAGCCTGAGCTGCCGGTTGATTCTCATATTTTTCCGATCTGTCAGCAGACATTCGGAAAATTGAACAGGAAGAGGAAAGGAAGGTACATACGCCACCGGAAACAGTTAAGTCACACTTAGAACAGTTACAATTGAATATTTTCCGCAATTGAGTACACAATGAGAAGTGATGAATTACAGCATCGGATATTTTGAAGGATCAGGTCACAGTCCATTGGGTGCGCCGGACGAATAAAAACCCGACATAATCGGATTCGGAAACCGGAAAAGTGCAGGATGGGAACAAGGATGGAACAGTCCTTTTTCGGATCATCGCACTGATCAGATAGTAGATGAAGAGGGTGAGAGGTAAGTTTCGAAAGGAATGCTTTCAGTGAGAATTGAATCTGTATCTGGAGAAAGCACAGCTTGTGCAGCAGGATCTGAAGCGTACATCACAGTACAATCAGTACAAAAGTGAAGAGGAAAGAGAGCGGAGAGCCAGACAAAAAGGAGGATAGTCCATTGGATGGTGTTTTCTGAGGAAGAGTGTTCGTCGCAGTAAGACCGTTGGAAAAGACGGCAGATGAATACTCTTCCTTGTTTTTGTCTGAATAAACAGTTTTTGTCTGAATAAACAGCGGGCAAGAGGCTGAAAAGACGGATATGCCTGCATATCCGGTCTTGCGGACATTTACGGGCGCCCACATAGCACATAGCAACGCAAGGCCGCCAGGGAGGCCGCTGCGGGGCGGGGTGCGGATGTGTGGAGCCATTGCGGGAGCGCCAGAGAGCGAAGCAATGCGTGCTTTATTCATAAATATTCGTGAACGGGAGGTCATAGCCGCTAGTAAAAAAAACGGAAGCGGCCGGGGCCGCCTCCGAAAAGAAACCAGATAAGGGTAAAAGGATTTGTAACTGATTAACAAGAGCACTGAGAATGTGGTGTCAGACTGCCGGCAGGCAGTTTTTTTTGTCTTTATTTTATGACATATTTTATGACACAGCCCGTGAAATATTTTTCCGGAAAGTCCTCTTATTTTTTGCCGGAAAAGAGTCTGAAGATGCCGCGCCTTCTCGTTTTGTCTGAGGATTTCTCTGAGAAAGCCCTGCGAGGTCTCTTTGTTTGTTTTTCAGATGAGACGGGCTCTTCTGTGCCCGGAACACATCCGATCGACGCGTTGTCGCTGTCGATATCCGGAGCAAGCTCCATGGCGGTTCTTTCGGCGGTGATCCGGTCCTGATCAGCGGCTGCGGCATTGCCGGGCAGCTGACCGTTTTTCTTTTTGACCATATTTTTCTGGGCGGTCGCCAGCATAAGCTTGATGCGGTTCAGCTGGTTTACCTCGCTGGCGCCGGGATCATAGTCGATCGCGGCGATATTGGCCAGAGGGTATTCTCTGCGTATCGCTTTGATGACACCCTTGCCTACCACGTGGTTGGGCAGGCAGCCGAAGGGCTGGATGCAGACAATATTTTCCACACCGTCTTTGATCAGTTCGATCATCTCACCGGTGAGGAACCAGCCTTCACCGGTCTCGTTTCCGATAGAGACGATCGGCTCGGCATACTCGACCAGCTTGTAGATGCTGGCGGGTGCCTCGAAGTGGACGCTCTTTTCATAAGCCCTGTAAATGGGCTTTAAGGCGGCTTCAATGGCCTTTATACCCAGGGTGCTCTTCTGTGCCGTCTTCTTGCTTGTGCCAAGGTGCTCGGCCTTGTAGACCTGATTATAGAAGCAGTACAGCATGAAGCCCATCAGATCGGGGACAGTGGCTTCAGCGCCCTCCTGCTCCAGCAGGTCGACCAGGTAATTGTTTGCGGCAGGGGCATACTTGACCAGGATCTCGCCGACGATGCCTACACGGGGACGGCGCTCTTCCCGGATCGGGATGGAGTCGAAGTCTTCAATCATCTTAACAGCCAGGCGCTGAACTTTGGGAAGGTTGAGTCCGTTTGTCTTTGTCAGAAAATCGGTGCAGATCTGCAGCCATTTCTGATGTTTGGCTTCAACATGGCCTTTTTTGAGTTCATAGGGACGCATGCGGTAGACGCAGCGCATCATGACGTCGCCGAAGACGATGGCGTAGGCCGCCCGGGTGATGATCTTCAGGTTCAGCTTGAAGCCCGGATTCTCTTCCAGGCCTGACATGTTGACGGAGACTACCGGGATCTGGCCCATGCCCGCCTTGGTGAGTGCGCGGCGGATAAAGCCCACATAGTTGGAAGCCCGGCATCCACCGCCTGTCTGGGTCATCAGGACGGCAGTCCTGTCCAGGTCGTATTTCCCGGAATCCAGAGCCTCCATGATCTGGCCGACCACGAAGAGGGAAGGATAACAGGCGTCGTTGTTGACATATTTGAGTCCGAAGTCGACTGCCCGGCGGTTGTCGTTGGGCAGGACCACGAGATTATAGCCGCAGGCCCGGATCGCCGGCTCCAGCAGTTCAAAGTGGATCGGAGACATCTGCGGGCAGAGGATCGTATAGTTTTTGCGCATCTCAACGGTGAAAGGCACTTTTTTGATCGCTGTCGAGCGGATTTTGCGCTGGGTATTCTTCTCGTCCCGGATACGGATGGCGGCGATCAGAGACCGTACCCTGATGCGGGCGCTGCCCAGATTGTTGACTTCATCAA
The DNA here is from genome assembly GCA_045117315.1 of Lachnospiraceae bacterium. GTDB lineage: Bacteria > Bacillota > Clostridia > Lachnospirales > Lachnospiraceae > CAG-791. The sequence continues at coordinate 10,008 of JBGUNJ010000133.1, forward strand.
TCTTGAGGCAGGTGTAGATCTTGTCTGAGCCCGCCAGAATATCATTGACCTGATCCGTGGTCACGGCATCTATGCCGCAGCCGAAGGAATTGAGCTGGATCATTTCCAGGTCGTCCCGCAGGCGTACATAGTTGGCAGCCGCGTAGAGGCGCGAATGATACATCCACTGGTCCAGGACGGTGATCGGCCTGTCCGGGGTGGACAGGTGGGAGATGGAATCCTCCGAGAGAACCGCGATCCCGTAGGAGGTGATCATCTCGGGAATACCGTGGTTGATCTCCGGATCGATGTGGTAGGGGCGTCCCGCCAGGACAATTCCCTTGACATGGTTTTCCTCCATGAATTTCAGGACTTCTTCGCCCTTTTTGCGGATATCTATGCGGGACTGCTCGAGTTCCTCCCAGCCGGCCTGGCAGGCTGCGCGGATCTCCTCAGCGGGGATGTCGGCGCCGAACTCTCTCTCCATAGCTTCCGTGATGGTGCGTACGCTGGTGAAAGCCATGAAAGGATTGCGGAATTTCACTTTGCCGTCCGTGATCTCCTCCACATTATTGCGGATATTTTCCGGATAGGAGGTGACGATCGGGCAGTTGTAGTGGTTGTCCGAAGAGGCAAACTCGGTGCGCTCATAGAAGAGGGAAGGATAGAAAATAAAATCCACCCCTTTTTCGATCAGCCACATGACGTGTCCGTGTGCGATCTTGGCCGGATAGCAGGCGGACTCGCTGGGGATCGACTCGATTCCCATTTCGTAGATCCGGTGTGTCGAGAGCGGCGAGAGAACTACGCGGAAGCCCAGCTTCGCGAAGAAAACAGCCCAGAAGGGATAGTCCTCGTACATGTTCAGGACACGGGGAATACCGACAGTGCCTCTGGGTGCCTGGTCCGCGGGCAGCGGACGGTAGCCGAAGATTCTGCCGAGTTTGTATTTGTAGAGGTTGGGCATGTTGTTCTGCGAGGCTTCTTTGCCCAGGCCCCGCTCACAGCGGTTGCCGGAAATAAACAGACGCTCCTGCGCAGGCTCGTGCTGCCTGCGGGCTTCATCGGAGGATCTGGAAGTCTTTGAAGGTGCTTTGGAGGACTCGACACCGAGGGCTCTGGCTGCTCTCTCCGCGGTCTCCTTCGCCCTGCCCGCTGTCTCGAGCGCAGTCTCCCTCGCCCTGCCCGCGGTCTCACGGGCAGTGTTCCTGGCGCGCTCCGCGGCCTCACCGATCGAACTGTCGCCAATGGTCTTCCTGGCGCGGCCGGCGGCTTCTCCGAGCGTGCTCTCTTCGATAGCCCTGGCTGCGCGCTCCGCAGTCTCGCGGGCGGTAGTTCTGGCGTGTTCTGCGGTCTCCAGCGCGGTATGTCTGGCATGCCCGGCGGTCTCAAGGGCAGTATCTCTGGCATGTCCGGCGGTCTCAAGGGCAGTATCTCTGGCATGTTCTGCCGCTTCTCTGGCTTTTCCTGCTGCCTCACCTACGATCGAACTTTCGATAGCCCTGGCGGCGCGGGAAGAGAGACTGTCGGAATCTCTTTTCAAAGATTTCTGTTGTTTCGTTTTGGAACTCTTTGACGATCCGGAGGAGTCCGCGCCTTCTCCGGTCACGGGAACGCGGTCCTCAAAGGCGGATTCTTCGCTGTCACCGCGCAGGAAGTGGTTGATCGTCAGCCTGCAGTTGTTGGTGCAGCGCCCGCAGGTCGTCAGTGTGGTCTCGAACTGCAGGTTTTCAATCTCGTCAAAGGAGAGCATGGTGGTCTGCTGTCTGCCGTCGTAGCGCTCGCGTGCGATCAGGGCCGCGCCGAAGGCGCCCATGATGCCGGCGATATCAGGCCTGGTGACCTGCCCGCCCGAGATGGTCTCCACACTGCGCAGAACAGCGTCGTTGTAGAAGGTTCCGCCCTGGACGACAATATTTTTGCCAAGCTGGGAAGCATCCGACACCTTGATGACCTTGAAGAGGGCATTTTTGATGACAGAATAGGCGAGTCCCGCTGAGATATCAGAGACATCCGCGCCCTCTTTCTGGGCCTGCTTGACGCGGGAATTCATAAAGACGGTACAGCGCGTGCCCAGATCGATCGGGTGCTCCGCAAAGAGTGCCGCCTTTGCGAAATCCTCTACGGAAAAAGCCAGTGATTTGGCAAAAGTCTCAATAAAAGATCCGCAGCCGGAGGAGCAGGCCTCGTTGAGCAGGACATTGTCGACCGCGTGGTTCTTGATGCGGATACATTTCATATCCTGTCCGCCAATGTCCAGGATGCAGTCTACTTCGGGATCGAAGAAGGCCGCGGCATAGTAGTGGGCGATGGTTTCCACTTCGCCCTCGTCCAGCATGAAGGCCGCTTTCAGCAGGGCTTCGCCGTAACCGGTCGAACAGCTGCGGACGATCTGCGCGTCCGCGGGAAGCAGACGGTGGAGCTCAGCCATAGATGTGATGGCAGTCCTGACGGGGCTGCCGTTGTTGTTGCTGTAAAATGAATAGAGAAGGGAGCCGTCCTCGCCGACCAGGGCAAGCTTGGTGGTGGTGGAGCCGGCATCGATTCCCAGAAAACATTTTCCGTGATACTCGGACAGGTCCGCGCGCCGCACACGTGCCTTTTCGTGGCGGCGGCAGAATTCATCATACTCTTCCTTTGAAGAGAAGAGGGGATCCATGCGTCCGATCTCAAACTCCATGTGGAGTTTTCCGGACAGTCTTTCGGCCATTCCCGACAGGGAAACGAAATTGTCCTCCTGCGCGTTCATGGCGCTTCCCATGGCGGCGAACAGATGTGAATTCTCCACATCAATGGTGTGCTCCTCGTCGAGCTTCAGTGTGCGCACGAAGGCTTTTTTGAGCTCGGGAAGAAAGTGCAGGGGACCGCCCAGAAAGGCCACATGTCCGCGGATGGGTTTTCCGCAGGCAAGTCCGCTGATGGTCTGGTTGACCACAGCCTGGAAAATGGAGGCTGCCAGATCTTCTCTTGTGGCGCCCTCATTGATCAGGGGCTGTATGTCGGACTTGGCAAAAACGCCGCAGCGGGCCGCGATCGTGTAGAGGGAACGGTAGCCGCGCGCAAAGGAATTCAGCCCCGCCGCGTCGGTCTGCAGGAGGCTGGCCATCTGGTCGATAAAAGAGCCTGTGCCGCCGGCACAGATCCCGTTCATGCGCTGTTCGATACTTCCGTTTTCAAAATAGATGATCTTGGCGTCTTCTCCGCCCAGCTCGATCGCGACATCGGTCTTGGGAGCGATCTTTTCAAGGGCGGTAGAAACGGAGACGACTTCCTGTACGAAGGGCACGTCAAGGTGGTTGGCGAGAGTAAGTCCGCCGGAACCGGTTATGACCGGATGCACGGTGACATCACCGAGCTGCGCCAGGGCATCCTGGACGAGTTCGCGCAGTGTGCCCTGAATATCAGCGTGATGGCGGCGGTAATCGGCAAACATGATCTTGCAGGAAGCATCCAGAACCGCGATCTTTACGGTGGTGGATCCGATATCGATCCCCAGGGTGTAATCTCTTGAAATCAAATTGGGAGCTCCTTTCAATAAAGATATCACACGGGGCATACCCCGGTTTAATAAGCAGAGAAAAAACAGCATATCTGACTGCCGTACACGGACGGGCACAAAAAGCATGATCCGGTGTATTCATACGAATGCAGGGACAAATGATCAGATTAATTCACCGAGGATCAATTCACCGCGGATCAATTCACCGCGGATTAATTTACCTCGGATCAATGTACCTGATTTCACTGCAGGTCCCGATCCGTCACACGCTTACCCGGTCCGCAGCCGGGCTTTCCACCGATATGAAAGACAGCTGTTTTGAGTGTATTTCTGAAATTGTTATTATAATAGAACGGGCGTGAAAAATCAATCTCGGGGTGACTTCCTCAGGGGCTGCCGGATCCGCAAACAGGTGCGCTGCAGTTTACAATCTGACTGCCCGATGTTAAAATGTTATCTATTCTATTTTAAGCGTTTTTTACTCTTCCAATGCATGACGGTACACAGTGGTCATCCTTACAGGGGAGAGAGTCCTGATATTTGAGGTTTAAAGCCCGGGAGGGAATTATATGAGTAATTTTGAAAAAAGATTCGGGAAATACGCGGTCAGTAATCTTTCACTGAAGCTGGTAGTTTTATATATCGTCGGATATGTACTCTATTTTGTTCAGCCTGCAATTTTCTCGCTTCTGACTCTGGATGTCTCCGCTATTCTCCATGGCCAGATCTGGCGCCTGGTCTCCTGGCTTCTGGTGCCGCCGGATGCCGGCACCAATTATTTCTTTGTCGCGATCATGCTGTATTTTTATTACAATATCGGTACGTCGCTCGAGAGAGTCTGGGGAGATTATAAATACAATGTCTATATTTTCCTGGGAATCATTCTGACAGTGGCCAGCGCTTTCCTGTGGAACGTTTTTCTCAGGATCTCGGGCCTGTCAGGCGCGGATCTGGAGTACGTGAGCCGGGTGGGAGCCTCCTATTTCAGCACCTATTACATCAATATGTCTATTTTCCTGGCCTTTGCGCTGACATTCCCCGAGGCGCAGGTATATCTGTTTTTCATCCTGCCGCTCAAAGTCAAGTATCTGGGCTGGATCGATGTGGGTTTCCTTGTTCTGAGCATGATCAGCGGTAACAGTGCCGAGCGTTTCGTGATAGCAGCTGCACTGCTGAATGTCCTGCTGCTGTTTATGAGTTCCAGAAACTGGATGAGTTATTCACCCGGGGAAGTGAGACGCCGCCGCCAGTTCCGCAGATCCGTCCAGGAGGGCAGGAAAACCAGTCCGGCGGGTGAACCCGGCACTATGCACAAGTGCGCGATCTGCGGGCGCACCGAGAAGGACGGCGACATGCTGGAATTCCGCTATTGTACCAAGTGCGAGGGGGGACTCGAGTATTGCCGCGACCATCTTTTTTCACATGTACATGTCAAAAAAGGCGAGAAACCGCATATGATACCGTGACTGCGCCAGCGCGCTGATGAGTGTCAGACTGTGATAAGCCCGGATGAGTGTCAGGCTGTGATAAGCCCGGAAAATTGAGGAATGTTTTAAATGAATGACAGGGAAGTGGCAAAAGAGCAGGAGTTTATGAAAACTCTGCAGGAAACCTTGAAACAGGCGCGCAGGAACGGGGGCGTCATCAGGCGCAGTGAAATTTCGGAGAGATTCGGACCGCTCGAACTGGAACAGGCGCAGCTGGATCAGGTTGAAGCCTATCTGAAGGCGCATAAGATCACTGTCGGCAGCGACAGTGCGGATATCGAGGAGCTTCCGGAAGAGGAGAGGGATTTTCTGCAGTCCTATAAAGAAATGCTGGAAGGGATTCCTGTACTTCCGGAGTCTGTATTGGATGCCGTGAAGATTTCAGCGATGGCGGGCGAAGCCTCCGCCCAGAGAGAACTCACAGAACAGATGCTGGGAAAAGTCGTGGAGATCGCCAGGCTGTATACCGGGCAGGGAGTGAGTGTCGAGGACCTGATCGGGGCCGGAAACGAAACTCTTGTGACAGGTGTGACACTCCTGGGTCATCTGGAGGGTCCTCAGGAGGTGGAGGGCGAACTGGGCAGACGCGTTATGGACAGCATGGAGGATCTGATTTCCGCCATGCTGGATGAGAAAGCCTTTGACCGGGAACTGGAGGACGAGGTCAACCTGGTCGCGGACAAGGCGAAAGAGCTTGCTCAGATTCTGGGAAGAAAAGTGACAGCCGAAGAACTTGCCCGGGAAGGGGAAGTGACCCTGGAGCAGATCAACAATGCGGTCAGGATGACAGGCGGGAAAATTGAGGATCTGGAACAGGCCGGGCAGTGATCTGGAGGTACTGCACGCACCCCGGAGAGAAAATTGCTTTGATCGAAGTGTTATAGAGAAAATTGGTTTTTATCGAAGTGCTGCAGAGGAAGCTGCTTTGATCAAAGCTCCATTGACCGCGTCCGGCGGTGAGGTTATACTGGAAACAGTTTTAAAGGCAAATCATCATCGCGAAGAACGAAGAGGAAATACTCCCCGGGAAGCCGACCTGTCCTGCCGCTGTGTGAAAAGCAGGATGGATCCGGCCGGGTGAGATTTCCTTATTTTTATGAAAATAATTATTATGGGAATAATTTTATGAAAAAATATCATCCTTTAATTTGTAAAAAATATCTTGCGGATGGCGGCGGAGAATGATATACTGACTTACGAACAGACGTTCATGGAAACGAATGTTCCCGAAACGGACGTTCTGTTCCCGCTGATTCGCGGGCAAAGCGCTTCGACATGGAGGTAAAAAGTAAAGATGGCTATTGCGAAAGATGACAGACAGAAGGCGCTGGATGCAGCGCTCTCACAGATAGAGAAACAGTTCGGCAAGGGCGCGGTTATGAAGCTGGGAGATCCCGCAGCCCAGATGAATGTGGAGACCATTCCCACGGGTTCCCTGAGCCTGGATATTGCCCTCGGACTGGGCGGTATCCCCCGCGGCAGGATCATAGAAATTTACGGACCGGAATCTTCCGGTAAGACCACGGTTACCCTGCATATGATTGCCGAGGTTCAGAGACGGGGAGGCATTGCAGGTTTTATTGACGCTGAGCACGCCCTGGATCCTGTTTACGCGAAGAATATCGGCGTGGATATTGATAATCTCTATATCTCGCAGCCGGACAGCGGCGAACAGGCCCTGGAGATCACTGAGACTATGGTGCGCTCCGGCGCTATCGACATTGTTGTCGTGGACTCTGTCGCTGCTCTTGTGCCCAAGGCGGAGATCGACGGTGACATGGGCGACTCTCATGTAGGTCTTCATGCCCGTCTGATGTCACAGGCGCTGCGCAAGCTCACGGCGGTGATCAGCAAATCCAACTGTTCCGTCGTATTTATCAACCAGCTGCGTGAGAAGGTGGGCATTATGTTCGGTAATCCGGAGGTGACGACCGGCGGACGCGCGCTCAAGTTCTACTCCTCCGTCAGAATGGATGTGAGAAGAATCGAGACTCTGAAGCAGGCGGGAGAGATAATCGGAAACCGCACCAGGGTCAAGATCGTGAAGAACAAGATCGCGCCCCCCTTCAAAGAGGCGGAGTTCGATATTATGTTCGGCAAGGGTATTTCCTATGTCGGCGATGTGCTGGATCTGGCGGCGGCCTGCAATATCGTCAACAAGAGCGGTGCCTGGTATAACTATGAAGGCAGCCGCGTGGGGCAGGGACGGGAGAACTCCAAGCAGTTTCTGCTGGACCACCCGGAGCTTCTCGCCGAGATCGACCGCAAGGTTCGGGAACACTATAACCTGGACCCCGACGGTGCAAAGATTCCGGCTCCGGCAGCGGAAGACAGCGCTGAGGAGAAGGAATGACAAAGGCCCGAGGCGGAAACATCCGCCCGGCCAGGGCAGGAGACGGTAATTGAACAGAATTCTTTCAATTGAACAATTGGACAAATACGGCAGAGTGATTGCTGAGGCACCTGGCTGCACAGAGGACGGCGGGGGCTGCAGGCAGTCAGGCCCACGCAGCAGATCCTTGCGTATGAGGATTACACCCGCTGAGGGCGAGCCGTTTACGATCTCCGGAAGAATGGTCTGTCATTTCGGCCTGGAACAGGGCGGTGAGCTTACCGATGAAGTTCATGAGGAGATTTTCCGGACTCTCCGGTCCTCATGCATACAGCGGTGCGGCATGCTCCTGGGAAAGAGAGATTATACTCAGAGCCGTCTGCGCACAAAGCTGCAGGAAGCCGGATACCCGTCTTCCATTATCGGAGAGTGTATTGAAAAGCTTAAGGAGGCGCATTATCTGGATGACCGGCGTTATGCGCAGAGCTATATTCGCAGCCACCTGAGGGACCGCAGCCGCCTGCGCATCTTCCATGACCTGAAAGAGCGCGGCCTTCCCGGGGAACTGATCGAAGAAGCTTTTGCGGCTGCCGCTGAGGAACTGGATCCGGAGGATGCCCAGTTAGACCAGATCCGCCGCTTTCTCCATAAGAGAAGGTATGATCCGGAGACGGCAGATTATGCATTGAGACAGAAGATCATGATGTCTCTGCACAGGAAGGGCTTCGAAACGGAGCTGATCCGGCGCGCCATGGACGAATGATCTTGAATAAAGATTTGTGCTGACTACAGGCCGGTTTGTTTTCTTTCGCAAAAACAAACCGGCTCTTTTACTTTATCGCAGGGCTGCCGTAAGGTATTTTCGCCTGACGGCGAACGGCAGCCCGCGGGAGAGCAGAGGGCGGCATGGCCGCCCCTGCTCTATCACGGCCCTTGCAATGTGTTTTCCGCCTTGCGGCGGGCACGGGCTGGTCGGGGGTAGAGGGCGGCATGGCCGCCTCTACCCTGCTCGATCGCGGCCCTTGCAATGTGTTTTCCGCCTTGCGGCGGACACGGACAGGCCGGAAACTGACGGCCTCAGGGCTTCGGAATCCCGCTGCTCTGCTGACAGGATCCCTATAAAGAATTAACAAAATGTAACAAAATATTGCCTGTGCTCACTGTTGCGTTCTGAACTAATCCTTGACATTGACACACAATAAGATTAAACTTTAAATGTTGTGAGTATGTTTTTCAGGATTTACGGACTCTGCTGTTGTCTGGGAAGCGGGGTGTACATCCTGAATGATGTGTACATACAGATTAATTGAATAAGGAGGTGCTCCTGTATGCCGATAGCAGGGATCATTATTGCTGTGATTCTTACTTTGGCTGCAGCAGTTCCCGTCACCTGGTACATCACTTCCGATTACCACAGGAAGCAGGATGAGATCAAGGTAGACAGCGCAAATGCAAAGGCAAGGTCAATCATTGACGAAGCCCTTCGCGAAGCCGAATCTAAAAAGCGTGAAGCTATGCTGGAGATCCGGGAAGAGACATTCAAATCCAAGAATGAACTCGAAAAGGAAATCCAGAACAGGCGCAATGAAGTTCAGAAAAATGAGCGGAGAATTCAGCAGAAGGAAGAGCAGATTGACAACAAGGTTGAGCAGCTCGAGCGCAGGGAACAGAATTTAGCGGCTAAGGAAGAGGAACTGCAGAAGATTCAGAAAGAAGTTTCTCAGCTTAATGAGCAGCGCGTACAGGAACTAGAGCGAATTTCAGGCCTTACCTCCGAACAGGCAAAAGAACACCTTTTAAAAATTGTTGAAGATGAAGTGAAACTGGATTCCGCCAGGATGATCAAGGAGATCGAAGCGGAAGCCAAGGAAGAAGCAGATAAGAAGGCGAAGGAGTATGTGGTCAATGCCATTCAGCGCTGTGCGGCAGATCACTGTTCCGAGGCCACGATTTCTGTTGTACAGCTGCCCGGAGATGAAATGAAGGGCAGGATCATCGGTCGTGAAGGACGCAATATCCGTACTCTTGAAACGATGACGGGCGTCGATCTGATCATTGATGATACACCGGAGGCGGTTGTTATTTCTGCCTTCGATCCGATCCGGCGGGAAGTCGCGCGTGTGGCTCTTGAAAAACTGATCGTCGACGGCAGGATCCATCCTGCCAGAATTGAAGAGATGGTCACAAAGTCACAGCGTGAAGTGGAAGCCAGAATCAAAGAGGAGGGTGAGGCTGCCACACTCGAAGTCGGAGTTCATGGTATTCATCCGGAACTTGTGCGTCTGCTGGGTAAGATGCGTTTCCGCACCAGCTATGGTCAGAATGCTCTGAAGCATTCTATCGAAGTCGCACAGCTGTCCGGACTTCTTGCAAGTGAGCTTGGACTGGATGTCCGTCTTGCCAAACGTGCGGGACTGCTCCATGATATCGGAAAAGCTGTGGACCACGAGATGGAAGGATCTCATGTACAGCTTGGTGCCGAGCTCTGCAGAAAATACAAGGAATCACAGACAGTCATCAATTCCGTGGAAGCGCACCACGGTGATGTCGAGGCAACGAGTCTGATCGCCTGTATCGTACAGGCAGCAGATACGATCTCCGCTGCGCGTCCCGGCGCCAGAAGAGAGACACTCGAAGCTTATACGACAAGACTGAAACAATTAGAGGAAATCACCAACAGTTTTAAAGGGGTTAGTAATTCTTATGCCATTCAGGCAGGCAGAGAAGTTCGCGTAATGGTAGTTCCTGAGCAGATCAGTGATGCTGATATGGTACTTCTGGCAAGAGAGATTTCCAAGAGGATTGAAGCTGATATGGAATATCCCGGCCAGATAAAGGTTAATTTGATCCGTGAGTCCAGAGTTACGGATTATGCTAAGTGATTGATATTGGATAATTTCAGATGGCCGGACAGGATTTTGACGGCTATGCGATTGACATAATCTATATGCCGCTTTCATTCAGATGCGGCTGTGATTACACTATGTTGACCACAGATACTGCGGTTTCCCCGGGGAAACCGCAGTTTTTTCTTTTTATGACACGGCCTGTGAAATGTATTGTCCGCCTTGCGGCGGATACGGGCCGGCCGGTGGCAGAGGGCGCATATGAACTGCACAGCAGTTCATATTGCCGCAGCTACTCTGTTTATCGCAGGGCTGCCGTATGGGATCCTCTCGCCTGACGGCGAACGGCAGCCCGCGGGAGGGCAGAGGGCGGCGCGGCCTCTTCTGTCCTGTCATGAGCCGGACGGAGGCGGAGAAAAGCAGAGATGCCTGGGTCATATTAAGTATTCTATTGAAAATTCCATTAGGATTTATTATTTTTTTGTGCAATTCTCCCATAAATAGGTTATAATGAATTGAATCGTTGTTAACTTTATGTGACAGAGCAGGCGGCAAACTGCAGTCTGTTGTTGGAATAGCGAAATATTATCACAGTATCAGGGGGTTACAAATATGAAGAAGATACTTTTTGTGGCATCTGAAGGCGTTCCCTTTATCAAAACAGGCGGTCTTGCGGACGTTGTCGGTTCGCTTCCCAAGGAACTGGACAAAGAATATTATGATGTGAGAGTCATCATGCCCAAGTATTCCTGCATGAAGCAGGAGATGAAGGATAAGATGGAGTATGTCACTCACTTCTATATGGATTTCCATTGGAAGAGCGAGTATGTCGGCGTTCTCCAGGCTGAAGTGGAAGGAATCAAGTTCTACTTTATTGACAACGAAGGTTTCTTCACCAGTGATAAGCCTTATACAGATGATCCCCTGTTTGAGATCACACGTTTCGCGTTTTTCTCAAAAGCGGTTCTGTCTGCCCTTCCTGCGATTGATTTCAGACCTGACCTCATCCACTGCCATGACTGGCAGACCGGTCTGGTTCCCGTCTATCTCAAGGAGAGATTTGCCGGCAGTGAGTTCTTCCAGGGTATCAAGTCTGTCATGACGATCCACAACCTGAAGTTCCAGGGTAAGTGGAATGTCCGCGATGTCGAGGACGTCACAGGTCTGTCGGGCTACTATTTCACACCTGACAAGCTGGAAGCATACAAAGATGCCAACCTGCTCAAAGGCGGTATCGTTTATGCCGACGCCATTACGACGGTTTCCCCGACATATGCCGAGGAAATCAAGACACAGTTCTATGGTGAGGGTCTCGATGGTCTTCTCAATGCCAGAAGCCATGACCTGCGCGGTATCATCAACGGTATCGACTATACGGATTTCTCCCCGGATAATGACAAGAAGATCCCTCAGCCTTACACCGTTGAGAACTTCCGCAAGATGAAGGTCAAAAACAAACTGGCTCTGCAGAAAGAGCTTGGCCTGAAGGTAGATGAGAAGTGCTTCATGATCGGTATTGTTTCCAGACTGACTGACCAGAAGGGCTTTGACCTGATTGCTTATGTCCTCGAGGAGATTCTTTCCCTCGACGCAATTCAGATGGTCGTTCTGGGAACCGGCGAAGAGCGCTACGAGAATATGTTCCGTTACTTCGACTGGAAGTACAATGACAAGATTTCCGCGAATATCTACTATTCGGATGAGCTGTCCCACAAGATTTACGCTTCTTCCGATGCCTTCCTGATGCCTTCCCTGTTTGAGCCCTGCGGACTTTCCCAGCTCATGTCCCTGCGGTACGGCACACTTCCTATTGTCCGTGAGACAGGCGGCCTGAAGGATACGGTCGAGCCTTACAATGAGTACGAGGGCACAGGCACCGGATTTACATTCGCCAACTACAATGCCCACGAGATGATGCATTCGATCCGCTATGCGGAGCAGGTCTATTATGACAAGCGCCTCGAGTGGAACAAGATGGTAGAGCGCGCCATGAATGCTGACTTCTCCTGGAAACAGTCCGCTGCCAAGTATCAGGAGATGTATGACTGGCTGATCGGCTGATTGTCCGGGCGCACGGGCTTATGACCGCGGTCCTGCTCTGATTTCGTTTCAGCGATTGTCCGGAAATCATTTTCCTCATTGCGCATGCCTGTGACTTCATGCTTTGCATGAATGCATGTCTTGCGGGACAGGGATCTGGTTTCGGGGGATAATCTGGACGGCCTCGTGCAGGCAGCAACTGAATTAAAAAACGGCGGGGCAGAAATGCCCCGCTTTTTTTATCGCAGTGCTGCCGTAAGGTATCTTTCGCCTGACGGAGGACATGGATGATTTTTCCTATTGGATTTTTTTCAGGTAATTGTTATAGTTGTATTTATTCTTCATCGTGCAATACCCGTGACTTCAGTGAAAGAGAAAATGCAGCAGATTCAGCTGTGTGAGCTGTTCTGAAAATGACAGAAAAGGAAAACATGAGAGACAGGAAAAGACAAAGCAGAGAAAGACAAGGCAGGGAAAGACAAGGAAGACGACAGGATCCCTCCGGGCTGCGCAGGCAGAAGGAGAGGGCGGGTTCAAGTGCGGAACCGGACAGGCTCCGGGACAGGGAGCAGGATTCCATAGAAGACCAGCCTTCACCGGGAGGCGGGATCGCAGTGCAGGCAGGCATGCTCGCCGCGGCGACGATCGTGGTCCGCATCATCGGTCTTCTCTACAGGGCCCCTCTGACCGCGATCATCGGGGATGAGGGAAACGGCTATTACGGCGCTGCCTATAATATTTATATGATCATCCTGATCTTGTCCTCGAATTCTCTTCCGGCGGCGATCTCAAGACAGATGGCGGCCAAGATCGCTGTGAGGGAGTACAAAAACGCGCAGAGAGCTTTTCACTGCGCGGTGCTGTATTCTCTGATCGTAGGTACGGCGGGAAGTATGGTCCTGTATTTCGGGGCGGCACTTCTCGTACCGTCGAATGCGGTCCCTGTCCTGCGCGTTTTCGCGCCGACAGTCTTCCTGTTCGGTATTCTGGGGGCAGTGAGAGGGTATTTTCAGGCAAATCAGTCTATGTCACAGACTTCTGTGTCCCAGATTCTTGAGCAGATCGCCAATGCCGCGGTCAGTATCGGGGCCGCCTCGCTTCTGATCCGGACAGCCCAGGCGAACGCCGGAAAGACTGAGCTGGCGGTGCGCGGCGCAATGGGAAGCGCGTTCGGCACCGGAAGCGGTGTCGCCACAGCGCTCCTGTTTATGGCGATTGCCTATATGAGGCACAGGGCAGGATATTTCCGCAGGATCCGGAGAGATACCGGGACAGCGGAACCTTACATCAAAATAATGAAGAGCACGATCCTTGTGATCACACCCTTCATCGTGAGCAGCTTTATACTGAATCTGACCACAACTCTCGATCAGATCATCTATTTGAAGATGATGATCAACGGGAGAGGGCTGGCGGAAGCAGCCGTGACCACTGTCTTCGGTCTGTTTTCCAATAAAGCAGTGGTCATCACCAATATTCCGATTTCTGTGGCGACAGCGGTGTCCGCGGCGATCATTCCCAATATTTCGATGGCCCAGGCGTCCGGGGATATTGCCGAGACAAGGCGCAGAGCGGTCAATGCCTCCCGCATGGCACTGGTCATCTCGATCCCCTGTGCCGTAGGCCTTACAGTGCTGGCCCGTCCGGTTACAATGCTCATGTTCCCCCAGTGGGACACACTGGACATGGCTTCCATGCTGCTGGCCCTGCAGGCGGTGACAGTCATCTTTTTATCAGTGGGTACGATCACCAACGCGGTCCTTCAGGCGATCGGAAAAATGAATATGCCGATCGTGAGCGCAGGAGTCTCCCTGATCATCCAGACAGCGGCTCTGGCCTTCCTGCTCCGATTCACGGACTGGGGCGTCTATGCCCTGGTGCTTGTCAGTGTTCTTTATGCTGCGATTATTTTCGTGCTCAACGAGTTTTTCCTGCGCCATTATCTGGATCTGGAAATTGATTCGATGCAGGTTTACGGGAAACCGCTGTTGAGCGCCGCTGTGATGGGGGCGGTGACTTTCGGTGTTTATTTCGCTGTTTTCAGACTTGCATCCATGTTTACCGGCGTGTATTTCAGCAACCTGATCGCCGTTGTTCCGGCCATAGCCGCGGCTGTTCCTGTGTATTTCTTCCTTCTTATTAAACTTGGAGGATTTACCGAGGAGGACATTCTGGGACTTCCCAAGGGCACAGCTTTGGTCCGCGTCCTGAAGAAGGTGCAGTGGCTGTAATAACAATAAAAAACATCGGCAGCCCCTGCTTTGTCTGCGGACAATAGCATGGGCTGCCGGTGTTTTTGATTTGCGGGGGATTTACTCTGTGACCTCGCGCAGGCCGCTGATGTCGGTCCTGGCCAGGATGGAGTAGTTTGTGTAGTAGACGACAAAACCGGGAGCGGCACCCGATGGCTTTTTGACATTTCTTCGCTCCAGGTAATCGATCTCGACCTTGCCCTGGCTGCGGCCGCTGGAGTAGTAGGCGGCCAGGGCAGCTGCCTCCTCGAAGGCGCGGTCGGGGATCTCATTCATTGTTTTGCCGCCGGTGCGCAAAAGGACGTGGGAGCCGGGCATATCGTTGGCGTGGAACCAGATGTCACGCGCGTCCGCAATCCGGAAGGTGATCTCATCGTTCTGGGTGTTGTTTTTTCCTACATAAATATCGAAGCCGTCACTGCTGATATAGTGGAGTGGCCTGCTCTGAGGCATCCGGGCACGGCCTTTTTTAGGTTCATTTTTTCTGCCGGTATATTTGCGGCGAAGATAGCCGCTCTCCTCCATCTCCCGCCGGATCTGGGACAGATCGGCATCGGTCGTGGAGAACTCAAGGGCGTTCTGTATGCTGCGAAGGTGGTCTATCTCGGCCTTGACCTGGACCGTGAGGCGGGTCAGTGCCTCGTGGGTGCGCTTCATCCTTGCATAGCGGTCAAAATATTTCTGGGCGTTCTGCTGGGCAGTGAGGGTGGGATCCAGGGGGATCCGGACTTTTTCGCCGGTGTAGTAGTTGTCGAGTTCACAGCTTTTGGCGCCTGCGGGGACAGAATAGCCATAGGCGTTGAGGAGCTCGCCGTAAATCTTGAACTTATCGCGCTTTTCCGTGTCCCTGATCTGACGGCACTGAAGGTCATATTTGTGCACGTCCCGTTCCAGAATAGTCTGAACTATGTGGCGCAGGTCCGCAGACCGCTGACGGATGCGGGTGTAGAGATTTTTCCTGGCGTAAAAGTCCTCCAGCAGTTCAGATGGTGATTCATAGGGAACCTCCACGCAGTCCGCGTAGTGAGTGAGAGGAATGAGGGAAAAATCGACCGGAACCCCGGGCTTTCCGTTTTCGTTTCGCCTGCAGTACATGGCGGGGGAAAAATCCCCGTGCCGGATACGGGAGATCAGGCTTTCAAAACTCTGCCAGAGGGTCTCTTTTTCGGAATCCGGCAGCAGGGCAGCGGACCGGTCCTGGGACAGACCGGCCAGGTGCACGGCTTCCTGGGCGGCGACCGGCGAGAAGCCTGTATAAGAGCGGACGAGCAGCTTTGCCACTTCCGTGTGGCCTCCGCTCAGCACCTGGAAAAAGCCTTCTCTGGTCTCGGAGAGGGGATCTTTTTTTGCCTGTGTATCCGGAATGAAATAAGGTCTTCCGGGCAGGACCTCGCGAACGGAACTGACCAGGGAGGACACGTGCCGGATGCTGTCGACGATCGTTTCCTCATCATTGAGGAAGATGATATTGCTGTGTTTGCCCATGATCTCGACGACGAGAACATGGGTGCAGAGATCGCCCATCTCGTTTCGGTGTTCAAACAGGATGCGTATGATCCTCTCCAGTCCGGGCTGTACGATCGAAATGATGCGGGCGTTCTGCAGATGTTTTCTGAGAAGCATGCAGAAGGCCGGGGCCTGCAGGGGTGCCTGGCGGCTGACTTTGGTCAGGTAGACCAGGGGGAGGGACGGATCTGCGGAGAGATAGAGCCGGACCTGGCCGCCTCCCCGTTCCGCGGAGGGCCGGACCGTGAGGACGAGTTCATTTTTATCGGTCTGTGCTATTTTATAAACACGGCCGCCGGTCAGAGAATCCTGAAGTTCTCTGCAAAGACCGGCGACGGTGATGCCATCGAATGCCATGCTGTTTCTCCTGTATTCAAAATTTAGAACGCGCGCAAAAGGCGCTGCGTGTTTCAGGCGTTATGTGCGATAAATATTTCTTTTCAGAGTTCTCTACAGAATTCTTTTCAGAACCCTTTTCAGAGTTCTTTACAGAACTCTTTTCAGAGCCCTTTTCAAAGTCCTTTTCAGAACTCTTTTCAGAACCCTTTTCAGAGCACCTCATAGTATAGCACTTCTTCCTTGACGGTTGAAAGTATAATGTTATAATGGTTACTGGTTTATTCTGCCCTGTGTCTCCCCTGGGGGAGGCAGGCGCCGGTAATCCCGCATCCGGTGCGCAGGACTTGCAAGTGAGTCCCGGAGCCTGTCACGCTATACTCGCGGGCGGGTTTTGACTTGTCGGCTGCGGTCAATGAAGAGGAGGCATGTCCGGCACTGCCCGGGTCCGAAAGATCACATTTCGGATTTCAGCAGGAGGTTTTTTGAATGATTAGGAGCATGACGGGTTACGGCAGGAGCGAGATGCTCAGCGATTCCTGCCGGATCGCGGTGGAGATCAAGTCAGTCAACAACAGGTATCTGGATATCGGTATCAAGATGCCGCGCCAGCTCAATCAGCTGGAAGCCAAGATCCGCGGAGAATTGAAGAAGCATATGCTTCGCGGAAAAGTGGATGTTTTCATTTCTTATGAGGATTTGACGGAATCCAATATGACGGTCAAGTATAATGACCGGATCGCGAGAGAATACTGGAAATATTTTCAGCAGATGGCGGCGGAATTCGGAATCGACAATGATGTCCGCGTCTCCTCTCTGGCCAGGTTTCCGGATGTCCTCGTGATGGAAGAGGAGCCGGTTGATCCGGAGGGGATCTGGGAGAATCTGGAAAAAGTCATCCGCGAGGCGGCTTTGATGTTTGACGAGTCCAGGATCCGTGAAGGAGAATTCCTCCGCACCAATATGGAAGAGAAACTCGAAGAGATGCTGGGACATGTCAGTTTCATCGAGGAGAGGGCACCTGAGCTTGTTGAGGCCTATCGGACTTCCCTGAGAGAAAAGGTATCAGAGCTCCTGGAGGGGGCTGATATTGATGAGGCCAGGATCGTGCAGGAGGTGACGATCCATGCGGACAAGGTCTGTGTGGATGAAGAACTGGTACGCCTGCGCAGCCACATCGTGGCCACGCGCGATGAACTGAAAAAAGGAGGCAGCATCGGCAGAAAGCTCGATTTTATCGCTCAGGAAATGAATCGTGAGTCCAATACGATCCTGTCCAAGTCGGTTGAAAGAGAAATCTCCGACCACGCGATCGAACTCAAGACTTCTGTCGAGAAGATCCGTGAGCAGGTACAGAATATAGAATGATCCCCATGGGCAGTCATTCGTCAAACATTCACAGACTGTCAGACACAGAAAAATAGTCAGACACAGAAAAATCGTCAGACACAAAAAATCGTCAGGCACAGAAAAATCGTCAAACACACAGAAAGCAGGTCAGGTCAAAGATGTCGGGCAGCAGGCTGATACATGTCGGGTTTGGAAATATTGTAAACGCGGACAAGATCATTGCGATCGTGAGCCCTGATTCCGCCCCGGTGCGACGTCTTGTCTCGCAGGCAAAGAATGACGGCAGGACCATTGACGCGACCCAGGGCCGCAAGACCAAATCGGTGATCGTCATGGAAAATGACAGGATCGTCCTCTCTGCTTTGCTGCCGGAGACGATTCGCGGCCGCGCTGCTGCAAATGACGACTCGGCGGAAGACGAGGACGAATGAGCCAGGAAATCTTACAGGAGCAGATGTTATGAGTGGAAAAATGGTCGTGATTTCCGGCTTCAGCGGAGCCGGTAAGGGAACCGTGATCAGCAGAATGAGGGAAAAGAACGAAGGCTATGTTCTGTCCGTGTCCATGACCACGCGCAAGCCCAGAGACTACGAGACAAACGGTGTGGAATATCATTTTGTTTCCAACGAGGTCTTTGAGGAACTGATCGGGCAGGACGGTTTTATGGAACATGCCGGTTATGCGGATCATTATTACGGAACCCCCAAAGCTTTCGTCTTTGAAAATATGGGTGCGGGGCGCGATGTCCTGCTGGAGATTGAAGTGCAGGGGGCTATGCAGATCCGGGATAAATACCCCGGTACTCTCATGATATTCATTGCTCCTCCGGATGCCGCGGAGCTGGAGAGAAGGCTGACAGGCAGGGGCACGGATCAGGAAGAAACCGTGAACAAACGGCTGCGCCAGGCTGTCAGGGAAGTGGACATGATCCCTGAATATGATTATCTTCTGATCAACGATGATGTTGATGCCTGCGCGGATTCCCTCAACAGAATCATCCGGATGCCTGAAGAGGCGGCAGCTTCTGACGGCAAAACACCAAATCCGGCAAAAGGCGGAGAGATCATCACGGATGCCGGGAAAAAGAAGGCCTTTGCGGAGGCATTTCGCGCGGGACTGCCCGCTATTTTGCAGAAGCGCGGAATCCGGTGTGACGGGTAAGGCTGCCTGATACGGATTGCTCTACAAGGTTTATCTGACACGGTTTGCCTGAGACGGTTTGCCTGACAGGGCTTGCCTGAAATGGTTTGCCTTACAGAGTTTGCCTGATATGGTTTGCCCTACTGGTTTTGAGGAGTGAAAATGACATGCCCGGGCAGGTTGTCCGCACAGGCTCTGCAGTAGATTGGGGACTCGCGGAAATTTCTTAAAGCACGGGTATATCTTAAAGCAATAGAAAGACAGAACAGAAGAATGCACAGGAAAAGGCCGGTCACGGGATACTGCAGAGTCGGGGTCCGGGCAGGCCGGGAAAGGAAAGGTTAGATTTATGATTCATCCGTCCTACGTGGATCTTATGAAAGTAGTTAACAAGGATGTCGAAGAGGGAGAGACTCCCGTCATCAACAGCAGGTATTCGATCGTGATGGCTACCGCTAAGCGCGCGCGCCAGATCGTAGACGGCGATGAGCCCCTTGTGAAGGTCTCCAGAGGAGAGAAGCCTCTCTCGATCGCGGTCGATGAACTGAACCAGGGAGAGATCAGGATTCTCGCCGAGGATGAGGTGGAAGAAGACTTCATTTTGGAAGAACAGACTGCAGAAGAGAATGATGGTGATGAGATGAGCGCAAGCGCGGACCTTGTCGCGGAAGACGAGGCGGGCTCTGCTTCTGAGACCATCGACGGGCAGGAATCGTCCACGGCTGCTGAAGAGGAAGCTGAAGAATATGAGGACGAGGAAATGACCGAAGAAGAGGTCGACGAGGAGTATGTCACGGATTCCGGTGAGGACGAAGAATAAAGGCTCCGCGCACGGCGCTGCTATACTGAAGGTGCGGTTTTGGCGCATGGCGTATTGGACTTGAAGACACAGTCTCCATGCACGGCGCAGCTGTACTTTAGGTGCGGTTTTGGCGCATGGCGTATTGGACTTGAAGACACAGTCTCCATGCACGGCGCAGCTGTACTGAAGGTGTGGTCTCCGCGCACGGCGTTTAGACATGGTGGTGAGAATGAAAATCCTGTTTGTCTCCCTCGGATGCGACAAAAATCTGGTTGATTCCGAGGAGATGCTGGGTGATCTGACCCTTGCGGGATATGAGATCACAGATGATGAGGAACTGGCTGAGGCAGCTGTTGTCAATACATGCTGCTTTATTAATGATGCAAAAAAAGAGAGTATTGACAGTATTCTGGAACTGGCGCACCGCCGGACTTCGGGACAGCTGAAAGCCCTGATCGTGACCGGGTGTCTGGCGCAGCGGTACAGCGAGGACATCCGGAGGGAGATCCCGGAGGTGGATGCTGTCATCGGTACAACAGCTCAGGAATCACTTATAGAAGCTTTGGATACTGTCCTGAAAAGAGGAGAGCACAAAACCGGGGCGGATGATTCCGCAGCAGAAGAGAAAAGAGACCCCGGGGAAGACAAAGAAGCCGGTGCCGCTATTGTACGTCTGGATGATCTGAAAAAGAAGCCCCGGACCAATGCAAAGAGGATCCTCACGACTGCTGACGGTTATGGATATCTGCGCATAGCGGAGGGATGCAGCAAACACTGCACCTATTGCGTGATCCCTTCCATACGCGGCCCCTACCGCAGCGTGCCGCTGGAGGATGTGGTCCGGACGGCAGAGGACCTGGCCGGCAGAGGCGTCCGGGAGCTGATCCTGGTCGCCCAGGAGACGACGATTTACGGTCTCGATCTGTATGGAAAAAAGATGCTGCCGGACCTCCTTGGCAGACTTGCCGGGATTGAAGGAATCCGCTGGATCCGCCTTCTGTACTGCTATCCGGAGGAGATCACTCCCGAACTGGTTGAAGTGATGAGGGATGAACCGAAGATCCTCCATTATATCGACATGCCTATACAGCACGCGTCGGATGATATTCTGAAAAGGATGGGCCGCCGGACCAACAGGAAGGAACTGGAGGATATCATAGGCCTGCTCCGCAGAGAAATCCCGGATATCTGCATCCGCACGACTCTGATCACAGGGTTCCCGGGGGAGACCGACAAGGATCACAGGACCCTCATGTCCTTTGTTCGCAGAATGAAATTTGACCGTCTGGGAGTGTTCGCCTATTCCAGAGAAGAAGGAACGCCTGCCGCCCGGATGCCCAGGCAGGTTCCGGCCCCTGTGAAGTCAAAGCGGCGAAGGGAACTGATGCTCCTGCAGCAGCAGATCGCCTTTAAAAAAGCCCGCGGGATGAAGGGAAAAACAGTCGAGGCGATCGTCGAGGGAAGAATAGTGGGCGAGGATGTCTACACCTCACGCACATATATGGATGCGCCGGGTGTGGACGGCACTCTTTTTGTGGAGACCAAAAGGGACCTGATGACCGGCGATTTTATCAAAGTCCGGATCACCGGATCTGACCAGTATGATCTGATCGGAGAGCCCGACGGGCTTTAGAGGAACTGATTTCGGACGGAAGGATAGGACAAAAGCTCTCACTGCCGGACTTTCGGCAGATGCGGACTGTGCCTGACTGCCGCGGCAGGATAACCTGCGGCAGTGTCTGAGTGCGGATCCCGCAGAAAGGCTATTATTGGTTTTACATGTTTTTTCGTAAGTTTTTTGCTTCCTTCCCGGAAAACTGCTCCCGGAAAAAGTATTACATTGTCTACACAGCATCGTTCCTGCTTATATCATTCTTTGTTTTTTCCTGGTTCTGGGTTTCGGGGAGATCTCTGGTCTGGGAAGTGGATGGATGGGAGCAGCTTCTTCGCGCTCTTGCCTATTACAGAAATTACCTGAGAGGGATATTTGGCTGCCTGCTGCGTGAGCACAGACTGGTCATTCCGGACTGGGATTTTCACATTGGAGAGGGTTCCGACATTCTCACCACCCTCCACTACTATGCAATCGGAGATCCGATGACCCTGCTTTCGGTTTTTGTCCCTGAGAACAGGATTCATTTGTTTTATTCTTTTTCCTGTGTGCTGAGGCTGTATCTGTCCGGGATTGCTTTTTCGGTGATGGCCTTCGGCGTCGGTGAGAGAAACCGCTGCGGGATTCTTGCAGGAGCCCTGTCATACAGTTTCTGCAACTGGGCTCTCTTTGAGGCTGCCACTTTTTCGTTTTTTTTAAACCCGCTCATTTATCTTCCTCTGCTGATTCTGGGGATTGAGAAAATCCTCAGGCGGGAGAGGCCTTTCATGTATATTTCCGTCCTTGCGGTGGCTGCGGCGAGCAATTTTTATTTTTATTATATGATCGCTGTCTGCCTCGCGGTTTATTCAATCGTGAGGGTTTTCTGCCTGTATGGAAAGAAAGCGGGAAAGGTGATTCCGGAGCTGCTTCGTCTTTTCGGGTATTTTGTTTCAGGGACCTGCATTGCCGGAGTGATCATGCTGCCGGTTCTTGTGGCTATGCTGGGGGATGCGCGCATGGGGATCCGGGGGGCTTTTCCTCTGGTTCTGCTTTATCCCAGGCCCTATTACAGCCAGCTGCCGGCGGCTCTTTTCTCCGGCCGCTCTCTCTATGAAGTATTTATAGGACTCAGCGCTCCCACGCTGCCCGCCTGTATTCTGCTGTTTCAAAGGAAAAAGAGGGATACAGGCCTGAAGATCCTGCTCGCGGTCTGTTTTCTGATTCTGCTCCTGCCTCTCGGGGGCAGATTCATGAACGGAATGTCCTATGCGATCAATCGCTGGGTGTGGGCTATGGTCCTTCTGTGTTCTTTCATCCTCACGAGGGAGTGGGAAGATCTGTTTGCGCTTTTGCCCGGGGAAAAACGATGTCTGCTGACGGGATGCGCGGTATTTACCGCCGCCTGTTTTCTTCTGAATTATTCCCGGACACCGGGCGCTTTTTCCATGATTGCTTTTCTCCTGGCCTCCTGTATTGTGATCCTCCGGCAGGAAGGAAAAGAGAGCACAATTCAGGGGCAGATCCTGATGTGTCTGCTGGTCGCCGCCGGTGCGGTCAATCTGGCTTTCTGGCAATACTCCTCCGAGGGAGAAGGAATCGCGAAACAGCGGGTTGAAAACAGAAAGATTGAGGAAGAGTTCTTTAACAATGAGACAAATGCGGTTCTGGAGACGGCGGAAGGAGATTATATCCGCTATACGGGGCGGGATCTCACGAAGAATGCCTCAGTCACGACCAGTCTGTCCAGCACGCAGTACTATTGGTCCAATTCCAATCCTTATACCAGTCAGTTCCGCTCTGACATGGAACTTCTTGAGGGGATGATTCATATCATAGACGGCTATGATGACCGGACAGCCCTGATCACTCTGAGCGGTACCGGCTATTATGCCGCTGATCAGGGAGACGAAAAGGGACTTCCCTACGGCTTTGAGAAAGCAGGGGAAGTCAATCTTCAGCAGGCCAGGACTGAGCGGCGTCTGGAGGAACTGAAGAAGGAACTGGGAACAGAGTATCTGACGCAGGAACAGGAAGATAAGATCCGCGGCGATTCCGATATCATTACTGCCGTTTATAAAAATAAATATGCGCTCCCTGTCGGATACTGCTATAATAACTATATTTCCAGGAATCAATGGGATCATCTCAATGCTGTGGAAAAACAGCAGGTTCTGCTCAGGGCTGCCTGTGTAGACGAAGCTCCTCCGGGTCTGACGCAATATGATGTGGGGACAGCGGATTCCTCCGTTACAGAACTGCCCTTTGAAGTGGAGTGTAAGGGATCCGGGATCAGCTACAGGGACGGGGCTTTTATTACGACCGACAGCAACATGACTGCTGTCCTGACCTTTCAGGGACTTGCGGATTCGGAAACCTACGTGGAGTTCACGGGTCTGGACTTTAAGGAGACCCGGAAATACGATCTCTATTTCGGCGATGAGTCCGTTGATCCACTCAACCTTTATACGGAGACAAACTGGAAATATCTGGAGGAAAGCAGAAAATCCAGTATGCGGAA
This sequence comes from Lachnospiraceae bacterium, assembly GCA_045117315.1. Taxonomy (GTDB): domain Bacteria; phylum Bacillota; class Clostridia; order Lachnospirales; family Lachnospiraceae; genus CAG-791. Next base: position 33,689 of record JBGUNJ010000133.1, read on the forward strand.
AAGCGCTTTTTTCTTTGATGGAGGAAAAAAGGTTAAAATAGAATTCACCTCTTCCTCAGGCGTGGAAAAAACTCTGGGGTTCCTTACTGAAAAACACAGTCTCACGAGTTTCAGACGAGATTATATAGTCAACCTTGGATATCAGAGGATACCGGACAGGTCGGTCTCAATCACTTTTCCGACGGCCGGACGGTATGAGTTATCTGACCTGAAGATTTACGGGGTGCCTGTGAAGGAATACAGGAGCGCCATAGCTGAGCGTCACAAATGCGTATTGGAAGAAATCAGGCTGGGCACGGATTCCCTCCTGGGCAGGATCAGCGTGGAGGAGCCGTCACTGCTCTGTCTGGCGGTTCCTTATTCCAGGGGATGGAAAATCAGGGTGGACGGAAAAGAGCAGAAAGCATTTCCGGTAAACGGCCACTACATCGGGACCCTCCTGACAGAAGGAGAGCATACGGTTGCAATGTCGTACAGAACTCCCGGCAAATATGCCGGAATGTTCCTGACAGCAGGGGGAATGATCCTGTTTCTGCTGCTTCTTTTTAAGGAAAATGTCCGTCAGCGCCGGGGGCGCGCGGATTGACCGCAGGCATGCTGTTTCTGCGGCGGTATCTATTTATGAAAGGGGATAAAGTTATGAATCTGCCAAATAAACTGACTGTTCTTCGTGTTGTTCTGGTCCCGTTTTTTGTAGCGGCTCTGCTGATCTCGAAAACCACCGAGTCCATGAAGTGGGCGGCCCTGGTCCTGTTTATCGTCGCCTCCCTCACAGATCTTCTGGACGGCAAGATCGCCAGAAAGTATAACCTTGTCACCACATTCGGAAAGTTCATGGATCCTCTGGCCGACAAGGTGCTTACCATTTCGGGCATGATCTGCCTCATTGAGCTGGGCAGGATCCCTTCCTGGATCGTCGTGATCATCGTCGCCAGAGAGTTTATCATCAGCGGCTTCCGCCTCATTGCTACCGAGCACGGAATCGTCATTGCCGCCAACTACTGGGGCAAGTGGAAAACTACTTTCCAGATGATCATGATCATCCTCATGATCATGAATATCCCAAGACTCAGCCTGGTGACAGACATTGTCATGTGGATCGCGCTGCTTCTGACTATCATTTCCCTGGCAACATACATTATGCAGAATATGGAAGTGGTCAGGACCATGGAACTGAAATAATTTCCGGCAACCCGCCGTTTTGCGCGCGGACAGCGCGCAAAACGATTGCAAAACGAGCGCGGACAGCGCGCAAAACGATTGCAAAACGAGCGCGGACCGCGGGGGTTCCCGTTCAGCGGGGGACTCCCGCGTATTGCTGCAGCCTGCGGCAGCACGCGGCGGGAAAAGAGACGGTATTTTTTGGAAACGCCCGGTTGAAACGCCCGGTTGAAAGGCCAGGTGGAAACGCCCGGTTGAAAGGCCCGGTTGAAACGCCCGGTTGAAAGGCCCGGTTGAAAGGTCCGGTTGAAAGGTCCGGTTGAAATACCCGGCTGAAACACCCGTGGCAGGAAAGATAATCTGCAGCTGACAGGTGGAATCATGATGGAAAACAGAGACGGAAAAGGACGCGCCATCCTCATGTGCGCAGGTGAATATGAACCCATGGAGATCCTCCGCGGCGCGGAGGATTTTGTCGTTGCGGTGGACGGCGGCCTTGCCAGACTTCTGGAAGCCGGGATCGAGCCGGACCTGGTCCTGGGGGATTTCGACTCCATTGAGGAAAAATACATCCCCTGGCTTGACTGCCTGAAAAATAAATCGCCGGAAAAGCTGATCCGGCTTCCCTGTGAAAAGGATGATACAGATACCCTTCACGCAGCCCGCGTCTGCCTGGAGAGAGGGTATAAGAGGATCGACCTCTACGGTGCCCTGGGCGGCAGGCTGGATCACACGATCGCCAATATACAGACTCTGTCCTGGATCCGCAGGCAGGGCGGATGCGGTTATCTGCTCGGGAAAGATACTCTGGCGACTGTCCTCTGCGGTGAAATGATCCTGCTGCCGGACACCTTCGAAGGGACTTTTTCCATCTTCGCGCTGGACGGGAGAGTGACGGGCGTGACTCTCGAGGGCATGAAATATCCGCTCTTTGAGTGGGAACTGACCAATACTTTTCCCCTGGGAGTGAGCAATGAAGTGAGAAATATGGCCGGAGAGGGAAAGAGAGCTTCCGCTTCCGTGCGGGAGGGTCTGGCACTGATGGTCCTGACCCGGAGAGAAGGATCGAAAGGAATCGATTCCGGAGAACTGGAGAGAAGGAAATTCTGATAAACGCAATAAGGGGATGCTTCTGACATTGAATGGATCAATGGCAGGGCATCCCCTTTCCGATCGCAGGGCTGCCGTAAAGTATCTTTCGCCTGATGGCGAACGGCATCCCACGGGAGGGCAGAGGGCGCATATGAACTGCATAGCAGTTCATATTGATGCCTCTACCCTGTTTTTATATTCAGTGACAATTATGTCTCGCTGAACAGAAGGTCGGAATAAACCGGTATGGGCCATGCGTCTTTGGCTGTGATCGTCTCCAGCTCGTCGGCGTAGCTGCGGCACTCGTTCATGTCGGGAATGATGACGTTGCGGCAGTATTTCATGGCATCCACAGGCTCGGCCGGCACTTCCCGGAGATCCTTTTCCAGTTTGCCGCACGCATCGCTAAGACAGTCTGTGAGCATGGCGTTGTTCCTTGCGTTGTTTTCTTCATATTTGCAGGGAAGTCCCAGATCCTTGCGCTTTTTGAGTCCGTCGCAGAGGCGGCTTCCGTAGCTGGAAACGGCCGGCAGGATCTCCTTGCGCAGCATGTTGATCAGGGTCCTTGCCTCGATCTCGATGGTGGCGGAGTAATTCTGCACGTGAATGTTGTAACGGGCGAACACTTCGTCGCGGGTATAGATCGAGTGAGAAGTGAACAGCTGGATGTTCTTCTCCGAAATATAAGAGGGAAGGGCGTCCACTGTGGAGACGTTGTTGGACAGGCCGCGGCGCTTGGCTTCTTCGATCCATGTCTCATCATAGCCGTTTCCGTCAAAAATGATCCTCTTGTGGGCTGTCAGCTCACGCTTGACAAGGGCGTTGAGATCCTCGTGGAAATGGCTTGATTTTTCCAGTTCATCCGCAAACCTGCCCAGGGTGTCCGCCATCATGGTGTTGAGGACGATGTTGGGGCCGGAGATGGAGAGAGAGGATCCCACCATACGAAATTCAAATTTATTGCCCGTGAAAGCCATGGGGGAAGTGCGGTTCCGGTCCGTGTTGTCCATGGGGATGGGGGGCATTGTATCGACGCCGATGGAGAGAGTCCGCTTGCCGGCATTTGTGTAGTCCTCATCGTTGACGATGGAATTGACTACGCCGCTGAGTTCTTCTCCCAGGAAGATGGAGACGACCGCGGGAGGCGCTTCCTGGGCACCCAGACGGTGGTCATTTCCGGGAGTTGCCACAGTCACGCGGAGCATGTCCTGATACTCATCAACACCCTTGATGAAGGCTGTCAGGAAGAGAAGAAACTGCGCGTTTTCACGGGGGGTCGACCCCGGTTTGAACAGATTTTCACCCTTGTCCGTACTGAGTGACCAGTTGTCGTGCTTGCCTGAGCCGTTGACGCCCGCGAAAGGTTTCTCGTGGAGAAGGCAGACCATATCGTGGCGGCTGGCTACTTTTTTCATGATTTCCATTGTGATCTGGTTCTGGTCACATGCCATGTTGGCGTCAGTGTAGACCGGAGCCATCTCGTGCTGGGCGGGAGCCACCTCGTTGTGTTTGGTCTTGGAAAGTACGCCCAGCTTCCAGAGCTCATTGTCCAGATCCTGCATATATGCCTGCACGCGGGGACGGATCGCGCCGTAATAGTGGTCGGCCAGTTCCTGACCTCTGGGGGGCTTGGCCCCGATCAGAGTGCGTCCGGTCATGATCAGATCCTCGCGCTGTTTGTAGAGGGACTTGTCCACGAGGAAATATTCCTGTTCGGCGCCCACCTGTGCGATGACCCGGCGGGTTTCAGTGTCGCCGAAGAGGCGGAGGATTCTGACGGCTGATTTGCTGACAGCCTCCATGGACCTCAGCAGGGGCATTTTTTTATCGAGAGCATGTCCCGAGTAAGAGCAGAAGATAGTGGGAATGCAGAGGGTCTTTTCCTTAATAAAAGCAAAGGAAGTGGGATCCCAGGCGGTATAGCCGCGCGCCTCAAAAGTCGCCCGCAGGCCGCCGGAGGGGAAGGAGGAGGCATCCGATTCTCCGCGCACAAGTTCCTTGCCCGAAAATTCCATCACGACCTTGCCTCCGTCTGTCGGCTGGATGAAACTGTCGTGTTTTTCGGCCGTGTATCCCGTCATGGGCTGGAACCAGTGTGTATAATGGGTCGCTCCTTTTTCCACTGCCCACTGTTTCATTGCTTCCGCGATTTCATTCGCAGTGGAGATGTCAAGAGGAGTACCGTCGGAGACGGACTTTTTCCACGCTTTATAGCAGGCGGGGGACAGCCGGTCCTTCATGGTATCTTCATTGAAAACCTCACTTCCGAACAGCTCCGGAAGACGCTTGATTGTCTTACTCATTATTGCCTCCTCGTCAGTACGTTTGAGGGTATACATTGCAGTCTTTAACAGACGTATTATACAGAAAAAGAATTAGGAATAGAAGAGTTAATTTTAAAAAAACATTTGGGGGAATCGTTGAAGGCTGCGGACGGTTACGGTCCGGGTTATCCGGATAACAGGTTATACACGCCCTGTCGGGGGCGTGTATGGTAACTGGCGTAAATCCCATTCCAAATCGCTGCGCGATGGGATTTTGCCGTAAACCCCGGGTTTTTCACGGAGCGGGAGCGTCCCGACGAAACAGTGATGCACAAAAGCGCATTGTTTTCAGCAGGGCCTGAACTGTAACATAAAAGGAGTAAGACCCCCTCGAATTCGAGGCGTTTTTGCGCGATTTTCAGCGCAAAAACCCGAGTGGAACGGCGTTCGCCCCATTCGCGAAGCGAATTC
>JBGUNJ010000134.1:0-77777 GCA_045117315.1 Lachnospiraceae bacterium
GGGGTCTTAGCTCAGCTGGGAGAGCACCTGCCTTACAAGCAGGGGGTCACAGGTTCGAGCCCTGTAGGCCCCACTTTTAACCGAAAAAAGGATTTGCCGATGTGGCTCAATTGGCAGAGCAGCTGATTTGTAATCAGCAGGTTATCGGTTCGAGTCCGATCATCGGCTTTCAAATTTGGATGGGTTCCCGAGTGGCCAAAGGGGGCAGACTGTAAATCTGTTGTCAGTGACTTCGGTGGTTCGAATCCACCCCCATCCACTAATCATCAAGAGATGTACATATTGCCGCGGGGTGGAGCAGTCTGGAAGCTCGTCGGGCTCATAACCCGAAGGTCGTAGGTTCAAATCCTACTCCCGCTATTTCGCCCAGATAGCTCAGTTGGTAGAGCAGAGGACTGAAAATCCTCGTGTCACTGGTTCGATCCCGGTTCTGGGCACTTTTTTTTACCACCCTGTCATCGACAGGGTGTTTTTTTATCGCAGGGCTGCCTTGAGGTATCTTTCATCTGATTTCGAATGGCAGCCGGCGGGCGGCGTAGAGGGCATTGACATGTAACGTAATGCCTGACGATAGCATTACCACAAATAAGAATAGATTGACAATCATTTGAACGCCAGATATGCTTTGCTTAATGAAATTCGTGTATTTATATTCAAGAGATGTTTTCAGGAAAAACAAAGAGTATAAGTAAACAAAGAATATAGGTATAGGAATAAGTATATTATTTATATAAGTATAGAAAGAGGCCCTGCATATGCATAATATTTCATTCTGCCGTGCGGGAAATTGTGAAACTATGTACGACCGGTTCTTAGGGAACAGGGAGAATAATAAATGAGTCAGAATACTAACAACATCACGGAAGTAATACCTGACGGGAATGTGCTGTCAAAACCGGAAGAAAAAGCCGCCTCCGTCTGGAATGAAACAGAAGCAAAAGCCGGGAAAGCTGAGAACCATGAAGAAGCGCTTTCCGGGAAAGAGAATTCTTATGAAAAAGAGAATCCTTATGAAAAAGAGACTGTGTCCAACGGTTTAGCGGAACTGAGCGATGAGAAAATGACCACTCCTCCCGCTGAGCAGGGATCTGAGATTGACGGAACAGAACCGGAAGGCCCCGTGACTGATAAAACCGGCGAGGAGGAAAACTTATCGGAAGATTCGCAGAAAAAAAGCCAGCCGGAAAGTGTCGTGGCGGAGAAAACCGGCGCGGAGGAAACCGGGACTGAAAACAGAAAAGAAAACCCTCAGGAGGAGATTCAGGCAGATCAGGCAGACAGTCCGAAACGCCGGAACTGGTTCGCACGCTTTCTGCTGTGCAGCCTTTCTTTCGCGCTTGTCTGCGGGCTGATCCACCTGGTCTATTATGTGCTGAAGCTGGAGCCCTTCGGGACAGACGCAGTATCAATTGATGATGCCAAGATCCAGTACATTGACTTCTTCACATATTATGTGGACATTCTTCGAGGGACCAGGACGCTGAATTATGACTTCGGAAATATGCTGGGCGGCAGTTCGATAGGGCTGTTCAGCTATTACCTTGCGTCACCCTTTAATCTGCTCCTTTATTTCTTCGGGAAAAAAGGAGTCTATCGGTTTTTTAATGTTGCCGTTGCGCTCAAGCTCGGGACGGCCGGGGCGACTTTCTGCTGGTATCTGCAGAGAAGGTTTGAAGACAGGATCCGCCCTGCCTTTGTTATTGCCCTGTCGATGGGATACGGGCTGATGCAGTATTCTGTCGCGCAGAGCAGCAATATTATGTGGCTGGACGGGGTCTATATGCTGCCGCTGATGCTGCTGGGCGTGTATGAAGTGATTCATCGCAAGAGCATCTGGAGGCTTGTGCTGACGACTGCCATCTGCATTTTGTGCAACTGGTATATCGGAGGACTCAACTGCCTGTTCTCCGGCTTCTGGTTTTTGTTTGAGTTCATTTTCTGTGAACGCACAGAAGAGAAAAAAGAGATTATTGTAGAGCACAACTATCCGGCGCGCGGGGGATATTCCAGAGAAGAGGCCTCCGGTTTCATGGTCGGGATCACAGACTTTATCCTTTCATCCTGCCGGTATTTTTGGGCCATGGGCCTGGGTGTCGCCGCCAGCGCGGTTTTGTTTTTACCCGCTGTAAGTGCCATGCGGCAGGGAAAGGGTCAGTACGAAGAGGTCAAGATCCTGATGGAGTTCACGGGAGACATGCTTTCTGCTGTGCGCGGCTATTTCATCGGCTCGGTGAGTGAAAAGGGATATGCGGCGCTGTTCTGCGGCGGGATCGCCGTCTTTGCGGCGGCAGCCCTGTTCTTTTCCGGCTCGATCAAGATCCGCCAGAAGATTGCCTTTGTCTTCATGATGGGAGTCTGCTTCCTGATGCTGCAGTGGGAGCCGGCAATGATGGCATTTTCGCTCTTTAAGAGGGCGGACAGCTACTGGTACCGGTATAGCTATCTGGTCTGCTTTGCCATGCTGTTTGGCGCGGGGGCTTATCTTAGCCGGGCGGAAAAGGACCGCTGGTCCAAGGCTTTTGTGATACTTTCTTCATTGCTGTATTCAGCTGCCCTGCTCAAGCTGAACGGGATCCATTTCGTGGATTTCCGCGCGCAGGGTATGAAGCTTATCCTTGTCAATCCTGCTGTTTTCGCAACTGCGGCGGCCTCGCTGGTCCTGGCGGTTCTGACGGTGACCCTGCTTTCAGCAAAGAAAAATATCCTTATCCGTCTCGTTGCGGGACTGCTGGTGATCCTGATCACAGGGGCTGAGCTGGGAACAAACGCGTGGCTGTTCTGGAGAGATCACAAAGACGGATCTCAGACTCTTTATATGGAGTATTCACAGGGATTGAAAGCGCAGCTGAAACAGCTGCGGAAGATCGACGGAGGATATTACAGGATTGCCCAGGACAGGACAAGATGGCACTACGATGAAGACGATCTGACGTCATATTTTAACGAATCACTGGCGCAGAATTACTGGTCGAATGCAGCCTATACATCCAGCCCCGAGAATGCCCAGCTCTCCTTGATGTGGCGTCTGGGCTACCGGGATGAGGCGGGGTGCATGCTGATCGTGCGCGATTCGATTCTTGCCTCGGATTCCTTCCTGGGGGTAAAATACCTTCTGGAGAGCACCCCTGTCCGCGGGCTGAAACGCGTCAAAAATGTGAAGCCTTTTAACGGGCGCTCAGTCTACCTGAATCCCTATGCGCTGCCCATGGCCTTTGTCTATGACGGATCCAAACTGCCCTCGCGCAGATATGAAAATGCCTATGTTTATCAGAATGCCCTGTTCTCAACGCTGAGCGGCAAACAGACAGAGCTCTACACCCAGCTCAGCTGGACTCGCCGCAATGAGGCTGACAAGGCATATTTCCGGATTTTTGTGCCGGAAGGAAACTATCTGGCATACGGAAACCTTCTCTGGCCTGAAAAAATGGGAGGCCTTATGTCGATCAACGGCGCGGAGCCGTTCGGCTACTGCAGGTGGCAGTCACCGGCATCTTTCATGATCCGGAGCCGCAAGGAACAGGCGGCATCCCAGGCAGGAGAAAGCCTGCAGGCAGTCGCTGCCAGAGAGAAGGAAGAGCAGGAGCTTCTGGAGGCGGCCGCGGCGGAAAGCGCGTCCTCAGAAGGCGCGGCGGAAAATGTTTCCGAAGGGCCGGCAGGTATTCTGGACCGTCTGAAGTCAGTCTTTGAAGGAAATGAGGACATTTCAGGCGGAGAAGAAGCTCTGCCTGAGGTGGATGAAGTGGAAATCCGCAAAGAGGAGCTTGTAAAGGCAGCAGCCGCATTCGACAAGAAAACCCTGGCAGAGGCGAAAAAGGATAAAAACTTCAACGGGGATGTGCGCACAATAGTCTTCAGCACGGAAAAAGGCTTGACTTTTAAAGATTATCAGTTTTACGGGCTCAATCTGGATGCGCTTGCCGAGGCGTCCGAGAGGATCCGGGCCGGTGAAGTCAAGGATATAAAAATCAGGAACGGACATATCACCTGCAGCGTGCAGGGAACGCAGGGTAGGAGCATCTGCCTGCTTGTACCCTGGTCCAAGGGATGGAAAGCGCTCCGCAACAATGAGGTCATTCAGCCGGATACAGTCGCGGGTACAATGATCACGATTCCGCTGGTGGACGGCACCAACAAAATTGAACTGACTTACGAGATTCCTTTCCTGAGAGAGGGAATGTATATTTCCGTTGCGGCACTGGCGGTCATGCTGATCGACGCGCTCTGCAGATGGATTTCTACCCGCAAAAAGAAAAAGAACAGACGATAGAATTCGGTCCGTAAAAAGAAAAAGACTGCGCGATAGAATTCGGTCCATATAAAGAAAAGAACAGGCGATAGAATTCGGTCCGTAAAAAGAAAAAGACCGGACGACAGGTCCGGTCAGATGAAAGAGGAAAGAAAAGATGGCAGACAGGACGGGAGCGGAAGATGACAGAAACCGGATTCCAGGGAAAGGGACTGACCCGGCGGGACAGTCCGCGAAAACGGAAGCAGGAGCTTCGGGTCAGGCTGCGAAAACAGATTCAGGAGCTGTGGGACAGGCCGTGAAAACAGAGCCGGCAGACGCGGAACAGGCTGCTAAAACGGGATCAGGAGCTTCGGGTCAGACTACAAATACAGCTGCTGATGATCTTGAGAAGGCAGGACAGAAAGCGTCTTCTCAGGGAGAAAATAAACTGATCCGTCTGCTGACATCAGAAGGAATGCGGTATTTGTTTATCGGCGGATGCACGACCATGGTAAACCTGGTGGTTTACGCGGTTTTATGCCGTGTGGTCCACCTCAATGTCAACATCAGCAACATCATCTCTGTGTCAGTGTCGATTCTGTTTGCCTATGTGACAAACAAGCTGATCGTATTCCGGTCGCACTGCAGCAGTCTGGGTGAGCTTGCAGCGGAGTGCGCGCGTTTTATCGGCGCCAGACTGGCGACCATGGTGATCGAGGTCGGCGGAGTATTTGTACTCTATGAGATCCTTCATCAAAATGAGATGGTCGCCAAACTCGCGACCCAGGTACTGGTCGTGATCGGAAATTACTTTATCAGCCGGTTTATCGTATTCAAAGACAGAACGTGAGGAACTGCGCGCAGGACTCGTGAACGTGCCCCAAACAGAACGTCAGTCAGGAGAAAACGGAAATGCTTTTGTCGGTGATCGTTCCATGTTATAACGAAGAAGGAAATATAGACCTTTTCTATGAGGAGGCAGTGAAGGCGCTGGGAGATCTGATGCCGTGCACAGAGCTCATCTTTGTCAATGACGGAAGCCGGGACTCCACTCTGGAGAAACTCAGGGCTCTCTGCGCACGTGCGAAATATCGGGTCAGAGTGGTCAGCTTTTCGAGAAATTTCGGGAAGGAGGCAGCGCTTCTGGCGGGGCTGCGCAGTTCCGAGGGCGATTTTACTGTGATCATAGACGCGGATCTTCAGCAGAATCCCGCATACATAGTGGAAATGATGAAGATTCTGGAAGAGCACCCGGAGTATGATGCTGTCGCGGCTTATCAGGAAGAGCGAAAAGAGGGATTTATCATCTCATCTTTCAAAAAGACCTTTTACAAGGTCATCGACAGCATGACGGATGTGAAAATCATGCAGGCTGCCAGTGACTTTCGCCTTCTTCGCCGCCCGGTCGTCGACGCGATCCTGTCCCTTCCGGAAAAATGCCGTTTTTCAAAAGGCATTTTTGCATGGGTGGGTTTTGAGACCTACTATATGCCCTACAAGGTTGAGGACAGGGCAAGCGGGACTTCCAAATGGAATTTCTGGAAGCTCATGATGTATGCTTTTGACGGAATCATTGCTTTTTCCAACAAGCCGCTGATCATGTCTTCGGTAGTAGGTTTCTTTCTCTTCATGCTCTCGATCCTCTACCTTATCATCATTGTGATCAAGACCATTCTGTGGGGAGATCCTGTCGCCGGTTTCCCGACGCTGGCATGCCTGATCCTGATGCTCTCGGGAATCGAATTGCTGGGAATAGGAATTCTGGGCCAGTATCTGGCCAAGTCTTATACTGAGTCCAAGGGCCGGCCTGTTTATGTCGTCAAGGAGACAATGGACAGCGGGGATCCGGATGAAGTACAGAAGAAGGCTCCGGAAAAGAACTGATCATGTGGGCGGAAACAGATAAAAAAGAATATACAGATAACAGAATAAAAAGCTGCGGGGCCGAAAATGGCTGCGCAGCTTTTTCTGTTACAAACATTAAATAAGCCGGTCACTGTATTAGAAAACAGCTTAGATGTTTGCGGACATGACCGAAAGGAAGCCGGTCACTGTGTCCGGGAAATATCTCTGACCATATAGGCGACTACATTTGAGCAGTTTTCAGCAGCCTTGTGCTCGAAAGTCCCGAATTCTACGTCCGCTTCGTCTCCTGCCTTGTCGGAGATGGCGCGCAGAACTACAAAGGGAATGTTATTGAGACAGGCCGTGTGGGCGATTGCCGCGCCTTCCATTTCAGTGCAGATGGCATGAAAGGTATTGACCAGGCGGTTTCTCTGTTCGGCGGAACTGATGAACTGATCGCCGCTGACTATGCGTCCCTCATGGATGCCGATCCCGGGAGCTGCGGTGCGGCAGGCCCTGGCTGCCAGGCTGCGGAGAAAAGGATCCGCGGGGAAACTGCTCAGAACAGGACCTTCCCCGAGAGAGGGGATGATGCCGGGTTCATAACCCAGGGGCCCCAGATCCAGATCGTGGTGCATCGCATCTGTACAGATCACGATGTCGCCGATGTTGATGCTGTGATCCAGAGAGCCTGCGATACCGGTATTGATGAGATGTGTGATCTGGAAGCAATCGATCAGAATCTGCGCGCAGAGAGCCGCGTTTACCTTGCCTATACCGCTTCTGACAATGACGACGTCGGTGTCTCCGAGTTTTCCGATATGAAAGCGGAGACCTGCTCTGGTCATGATACTTTCAGATGTCATTTCTTCTTTTGTGAGCTTTTCAACTTCGAGATCCATAGCTCCGATGATACCGATTCTGGTTTTCATAATACCCATTCGCCTTTCCGGTTTGTCCGAAGATAAATACTGCTGTTTATTAGAATAGCACAGAACTGTTGTAAATAGTGAGTGAAAATCTGCCCGGGCCCTGCACGGGAATTACCCGGGAATTACTTACCCTGAAATACTTGTTTCTCATCAGACTGAATATGTGGTAAACTACTACTATCTATGTGCCTTCGCGGAATACAGGGCGCAGCAGATGTAAAAGCAATCCTGTGACAGAAGCTGCGGGCTTTGCGCGATGAAGAATAAATTAAGAACAAACAGGTGGAGAGCGCGTGTCAATGACGCGGGCCTGACGGAGGAAAAAAAATGCGGACTGCCGGTGAAGACATGGGCGCAAAGAAACAGTCCCTGAGGGTCAGGGACTATATCATATATTTTCTGGGATATTCGATTCTGTTCGCAGCTGCGGCAGTTGCTGTATTTGTGTGGTTCTGGCTGAAAAGGAAGCGCTTTGTCTGGCAGACAGACGGAGTGAGCCAGCATTATTACGGGCTGCTTTATTTTTCGCGCTGGGGAAAGGAAGTGATCCGGCAGTTTCAGGAGACCCATGTACTCCGTTTTCCCACTTACAGTTTCCGCATGGGCTACGGAGAGGATCTGTTTACGACCCTTGCCTATTATGTGATCGGGGATCCCTTCAGCCTGCCGGCAGTCTTTGTGCCGGAACAATATCTGATGCATTTCCATGATCTGATGCTCATGGTCCGCTTCTGGCTGGCGGGCATTACTTTCAGTGCCTACACATTCTACATGGGACGGCGGTCCCGGCTCGGAGTGCTTGCGGGTGCCCTGATTTACATTTTCAACGGGTTTACCATGTCGGGAATGCGCCATCACTATTTCCTGAATCCCTTTGTCTTCTTTCCGCTGATCCTGATCGGGTGCGAGAGGTATTTCCGCAGGAAAAAGCCGGGGCTGTTCATCTTTATGGTGTTCCTGTCCGCGGTCAGCAATTTTTACTTTTTCTATATGCTTGTCATTATGACGGTCCTGTATGCCGTGTGGCGCTCAGTGCGTCTGCACGGATTCCGGCATTTCGGGCGGGTGATTCTGGATGGAATTGCCTTCTTCTTCTATGGGACTTTGGGGACCCTGCTGGCGTCGTTTATCTTCCTTCCGGTCGTCCTGCGCTTTCTGCAGGATCCGCGGACATCAGACACCAAGACGATCCCTCTGTTCTGGACGGAGAGTTTTTATCGGAATTTCCTGGACTGTTTCCTGACAAACGGGACATCGGCCCTGTCCGAGTCATGGACATATATGGGCTTTGGCGCCGTTGCGGCGCTCTGTGTCCTGTTCATATTCGCCGGGCGCAAAAAGCATTTTGACCTCAAGGCTGCTTTCGTGGGACTGACCTGCCTGCTGATGACGCCCATGGCGGCTTATTTCATGAACGGTTTTTCCTATCCGGCAAACCGTTGGATGTGGGCTTACGCGCTTCTGGTCGGCTATATGACTGCGACGGCATTTCCGGAGCTCATGGAGGCGGGACGCAGGCAGCTGACGGCAGCCTTTGTGCTCATGTTTATACTGGCGGCGGTGTGCGCCGCCTGGAGCTATACTTTTTCCAGGGCCAGCGGACAGGCCTTTGTTCTGGGACTTTTCGGCCTGGGGGCTGTTCTTCTGGGGCATGTCCGACTGCTGGAAAACAAGGCGGGGCGGGAAGGCGTCTTCGTGCGGGTGCAGGCATTCCTCCTGGCATGTGTCTTCCTCACGATCGCTTCCGCGGGATATTTTGATTATTCGCCGGAGAGGTCGGCCAAAGTATTTGAGTATCTCTCCCGGGCTCAGATCGAGACCCTGACTGCCAAGGATTCCGCGGCTGCGGCTGAGCTGATCGACAATAACCTGCTCAAAGACAAAAAGGATCAGGTTCCTTTTTACAGATATACGACATATAACCCCGAAAACAATACATCCATGCTCTACGGGGTCTCCAATACCCAGTACTACTGGAGCCTGTCCAACACCAGCATCACGACATTCCTGGCGGAGACAGGACAGCTCAACAGGATGATCCATCTGTATGATTCTCTGGATGACAGGACGGCCCTGAACGAGATCGCGGGAGTCCGCTATTTTCTCGGAAATGACAAAGAGGGCGTTCCTTATGGCTATGAAAAAAAGGAAGGGCTCTCCTATGACAATTATGATCTCTGGCCTGAACTGGAGTTAGTGGACAGATACTCCTGCCAGGTCTATGAAAATAAATATGCCCTTCCCTTCGGGTTTACGTCCGACCGGTGGATCAGCCGCAAGGACTATGATGCCATGGATATCCCGCAGAGGCAGCAGGCGCTGATGCAGGGAATCCTCCTGGAAAGAGAACCCGCGGATAACTTTACAAAGATCAGTCCCGCTGAAGGCGCCGATGCAGGAACGGCCGCGGCCAAAGACGGAACCGGAGCAGGCGCTGCCGGGACAGCAGCCAATGCCGCAGCAGGGAATCCTGCAGGAAACGGGGCATCCGCTGTCGGAAACACGGTCACTTTTTCGGACCGGCGCATACCGGTCAGTTTCGTATTTGATCCGGGAAAGATCACTGCATCAGGGCTGACAGCGGCTGCGGATGCAGGGACGGCCGGAGTACAGCCGGGCGCGAAAGCAGCTGCGGCTCAGACTACGGCAGGAAAAGCTGCGGCAGGAACAGCTGCGCAGGCAGCCGATACAAAGGCTGCGGCAGGAACAGCTGCGGGCGCAGCGAATCCCGGGACTGCGGCAGGGGAGAATCAGGGAGTGCCGGCTGAAGCTGCAGCCGGACAAACGGAACAGACACAGACTGCGGGCGCAGCGGACAATGCCTCGGAGACAACCATGTCTGTATCCGGAAAAGGAGAGAGGATCTCTTTTGAGATTCAGGAAGCCGGCACGGTCGTCAGCATGAAATTTAATGGCCTCACGGCATGTGAGACAGGGCTGTACCTGAAGGGAATGCAGTACCAGCCGCCTGCAGGACGGAAGACTTCCACTAAATTCCTGCTGCCGGTGCGGGGCTTCTCCGGCGAACAGATGGTTACAGACAAGCAGTTTGGATTTACTACACCTCTTGACCCCTGGACAACAGGACAGACTGACTTCCTGATCAATATGCGCTACCACGACCAGGCCATGGACCGGATCGAGCTCACTTTCCCGTCAGAAGGCACTTTCTCCTTCGACTCGATCGAAGTGGTCTGCCAGCCTATGCAGGACTTCGCGGCACAGGCGGAAGCCCTCAGAAAAACATCGCTGGCCAATCTCGATCTTCATGAGATGGGCAGCAGCTATGCGACCGACAGGATCACCGGCCAGATCAGCCTGGATTCCCCGAGGATTCTCTGCCTGCAGATGCCGCGCACGCCCGGCTG
The DNA here is from genome assembly GCA_045117315.1 of Lachnospiraceae bacterium. Classification (GTDB taxonomy): domain Bacteria; phylum Bacillota; class Clostridia; order Lachnospirales; family Lachnospiraceae; genus CAG-791. Next base: position 10,374 of record JBGUNJ010000134.1, read on the forward strand.
GACTGCCTATGTTGACGGTGTCCGGGCGGAACTGCTGCAGGCTGACACTATGTTCAGCGCAATACTCCTTCCCAAGGGGAAACATGATCTGGAACTGCGCTATCAGACTCCGGGACTGCGCCTTGGAGCAGCTCTTTCCCTGGGAACACTTCTGGTCATCCTGATTTTCGGTGTGATCTATACTATCGTTTCCCTGATCCTCAGGCTCGGAGACAAACGGGAAGATGTGGAAGAGGATATTCCGGAGGGAAGCTACGAGATGGCAGAGGAAACAGACGAAAAGGCGGCGGCTCCGGCTTCATCAGTGAAAACAGAACCGTTCGTTCCTTCGTCCGCGGATCCCGTAAAAGACGAAAATGCGGAGGGGCAGTCTTCGACAGGAAGAACATCCGCCTCCGCTCCTTCTCCCGGGGAAACGAATGAAGCCCCGGATGAACCGGGCGAAGAACCGTGATCAGCAAGACCGGACAGCGACAAGAGTTTTTATGAAAAAAAACAGACTGGTGCAGCAGTACAAAATTTTTCTGCTGGCTTATACAATATTGTTTATTCTGTCAGGAGCACTGGTTTTCCGGTACTTTCCCATGGCAGGCAAGAGAATGGTCTGGAGAGGAGACGGACTTTCCCAGCACTTTACGGCGCTCTGCTATTACGCGAGGTGGGGGCGGGCTGTCCTGAAAAGCATTTTGTCGGGGCATCCTGCGTTTCCGACCTTTAACCTGCACATGGGTTATGGCTCGGATCTTTTCACAACTCTGCAATACTATGTGATCGGAGATCCCTTCAGCCTGCCCGCCGTCCTGGTGCCGCAGAAGCACATGCTGGCTTTTCACGATGCCATGATCCCGGTCAGGATGTATCTGGCCGGTCTCTGTTTTGACAGATACTGCCGATACATGGGACACAGCAATCTGACCGGCAATCTCTGCGGGACCCTGGTCTATGTGTTCAGCAGCTTTGCCATGTTCGGCATGCGCCATCCCTATTTTCTGAATGCCATGATATGGTTTCCGCTCCTTCTTCTGGGGGCAGAGCATATTTTTCGGGGAGAACGGGGAAGACTGTTTACTGCCGCGGTTTTTCTGTCCTGTATCAGCAATTTTTATTTTTTCTACATGCTGGTAGTGATGACCGTGATCTACGCGGTCTGGCGGGCCATGGACCTGTGTCTGTTTCCTGTGCTGGCAGCAGGGAGAAAGAGCGCTGCGGGCGCTGAAAAGCCGGACATGGCGGAAACCGCGGCAACCGCGGAAACTCCGGCAGTCACGGAAAACGCGAAAGACTCGGGCAGCAATGCGGCAGGATCGGAAGCCGCGGAAACCGCGCTTGTTTTGAACATCAATGAGGAACTGCCGGAACATGCCGGCGTCGGCAAGGCCCTGGCGGAAATGGGACGCTTTGCCCTTAAGTTCGCCGCGAGGGCGATTCTGGGAGTCGCCATGGGAGCAGGTTTTCTGCTGCCCATCCTCCTGCGGTTTACTCAGGATCCGAGAGCTTCGGAGCAGACGGCCGGGGGAACTCTCTATGCGCTTTCTTTTTATAAGAGCCTTCCCGAAGCATTTATTGCTTTCGGGACGGACGTGACCCTGGATAACTGGACCTGTATGGGATTCGGGGCGGTCGGACTGATCAGCGTACTCCTGCTGTTTTTGAACGCGGAGGAAACTGCCGCGGCAGGCAGACCCGAAGGGGAAAAAGACGCATCCGAAAGACAAAAAACATTCAGCATCCCTTCTGTGGATCAGACCAAGGCCGGAAGGAAAGCAAAAAGGCATACGGATTTGAAGACTGCCTTCGCCGGCATGCTTTTGCTGGCGGGCCTGCCTTTTGCCGGCATGGCTCTGAACGGGTTTTCGTATCCGGCAAACAGGTGGATCTGGGCATTCGCCGCGCTGGCAGGCTATATCACTGCGGTCATGATTCCCTGGCTTGCGGTGATCTCCTTCAAAAAGGGAGTTATTCTGGCGGCAGGCCTTATCATATACGGGGCGGTCCTGCTGATTGCGGGAGCAGCCGACAGTACTTTGGCGGAAATAGTCCTTGGAATTCTGACCGTCCTTGTGGTCATGGGCCTGGGGGCGCTGGAAAAAAGAGACGGGCTGACAGTCAGAGAATCCGGCCGGGATCCGGAAAAAAGAGACGGGCTGACAGTCAGAGGATCCGGCCGGGATCCGGAAAAAAGATACAGTCTGTCCTGTCTGCTGAGCAGCTGTGTCCTGATCGGAGCGATTCTCCTGACGGAGCTGATCCACGGATACGTCGAGTTTGTTCCGGGAAGAATGAAGAGCAGTATGGAGGAATATCATTCGGAGCGGTATATCGAAGCGATGAAAGCTTCCGATGCCGCCGGGATCCGGACCCTGATTGGAAACGACTCTTTTTATCGTTATTCGGGCAGAAATCTTGCCAACAATTTTTCCATCCTGCATGATGTCTCCAACACACAGTATTACTGGAGCCTCTCTGACAGCGGAATCGAGCAGTTTTTCACAGAGACAGGACAGGGAAACGGCATGGTCCATCTCTATGACAACCTGGATAACCGCACCTTCCCGGATGAGATCGCGGGAGTCCGTTATTATATTCGCAGTGACGGATCCCTGCTTCCTTTCGGCTATATTAAGCGCGAAGGTCTTCATTACGATAACCGGAAACTCTTTGCGGAAAAAGAAGGAGACCCTCTGCCTGTTTTCACTTTTTCTGTCTATGAAAACCAGTACGCGCTGCCTCTGGGATTTACGACCCGGAACTATATTTCCAGGGAAACCTATGATAGTTTGTCCATTCCTCAGCGCCAGGAGGCTCTGATGCAGGGAGTCGTGCTGGATACAGACGAGACGGACCAGACGGGCCGGACGGGTCAGACAGAGCAGGCCCTTCAGGAGATGGGCCTGTGTAAACTCGGTTCAGGGACTTCGGATAATCCGGGGGCTTCAGGGCAGATTATCTTTACATCGGAAGAAATCCCTTTTGCCTGTCATGCGGAGAAGGGGATCGAGGTCCATCCCGGAGAAGACGGGGAACTGCAGATTATCGTCAATGATCAGGAGGCTGACCTGATTCTGGAGACTGAAGATACTTCGCGCAGAGAAGTCAGCGTCCTTTTTACAGGAGTCAGCTATGAGGCGCCTGCAGGCGGAGAAGAGAGCTTTGATGCCGGTGAAGCCGCAGAATCCTATCCCATTACGGAACCCGTGGAGATTCAGGTGAAGGCTAAGAGAAATGGGCACACGGTCTCGACCAAAAAGGTGGAATACACACTGGAGGACAATCCATGGAAGACCGGAAGGTCGGATTTTCTGAGCTGCTGCGGGTACGCTGAGGAGTCCCTGTCGGAACTGAAGCTTACTTTTTCCAGAAGAGGGACCTATACATTTAAAGAACTGAAAGTGATCGGACAGCCGATGGAGAATTATCCCATACAGGCGGAGGAATTCCGCCGGTATGTCCTGGAAGATGTGGATTTCCATGAACTGCCGGGGAGCGGGGCGACGGACAGGATCACAGGCAGCGTCAACCTGCCGGAGAGCAGGATCCTGTGTGTCCAGATTCCCCGCTGCAGGGGACTGCGCGCATTTGTGGACGGAGAGGAGCGCCCTCTTTTGAAGGCGGATACGATGTTCTCGGCCCTTGTTCTGGAGCCGGGCATGCATGAGATCGAGATTCGCTATTCCACACCGGGGCTGGTTCCGGGAGCAGTGATTTCGGCGGTCGGGATTCTGCTGTTTCTGACCGGGACGGCTGTGGCAGCGGGAAGAAAGTGTAAGAAGGATCCCCCCGTCCGCCGTGGCTGAAAACGGGAATTGAAAAGAAGGGATTCAGCAACAGTATTAAAATGATCGGGAGAGAAAAATGAGCGATTTAATCAGCATTATCGTGCCTTGCTTCAATGAAGAGGAATCGCTGAGGCTGTTTCATGAGGCAGTCAAAAAAACTGAAGAGAGCATGCCGGACTGCAGATTCGAGATTCTTCTCGTCAATGACGGATCCAAAGACAGGACGCTGGAAGTCATGCGCGAACTGGCCGCTGAGGACCCCGCAGTCAAATATTTCAGTTTTTCGAGAAATTTCGGAAAAGAGGCAGCCATGTACGCGGGATTCTGTCACGTGCAGGGAGACTACGCTGCCGTCATGGATGCCGACCTGCAGGATCCGCCGGACCTTCTGCCGGAGATGTACAGGCTCATCAAGAGCGGGGAATATGACAGCGTTGCGGCAAGGAGAGTGAGCCGGGAAGGAGAACCCCCGATCCGCAGCTGGTTTGCCCGCAGATTCTACAGCCTGATCAACCGGATCTCAGAGGCGGACATCGTTGACGGCGCCAGGGATTTCCGGCTGATGAAGCGTGAGATGGTGGACGCGATCCTGGCCATGAGCGAGTCAAAGCGTTTTTCCAAGGGTATATTCGGCTGGATCGGTTTCAGAACATATTGGATGCCTTATAAAAATGTGGAGAGGGTTGCAGGAGAGACCAAGTGGAATTTCTGGAGCCTGTTCAGCTATGCGATTGACGGAATCGTCAATTTTTCACATGTGCCTCTGGACATCGCCTCCTGGTTCGGAATCCTGATGACCGTGATCTCGTTCCTGGCAATCCTGTTTATCATACTGCGCAGGATTCTGTTCGGGGATCCGGTCGCCGGCTGGGCTTCTACGGCCTGTATCATCACATTTATCGGAGGAATCCAGCTGCTGTGCCTGGGTATCATCGGCAAGTATCTGGCGACGGTCTATCTGGAGGTCAAAAACAGACCTCATTATATCATCAGCGAGAGCAACAGTGAGGATGTGAAGAGAATCAAATGACCGCCGGCTGTTCCCGCAACGGAGTAAGAGGACATGACATTTAGAAAAAGACTACTGGTTGCCTTTTCCACAGTCATTGTAGTGCCCCTGCTGCTGTTTACGATTGCCTTTATCGCCCTGGGCAACTATCTGATCGGCGAAAAAGGCGAACTGCAGGGATATACATCAATTGTCGGCGGCTACGATGAATACGATACGGAAGTGGATGAAATTTACAGGAAGGCGGTGGACAACGCGGACAGACTGCAGGATATAGAGGTTCTGGAAAGCCTGTCTGGTCAGATCCGCGGCAGGAATATCTACCTGGCGGTGCGAAGGAATTCGGAAATTTATTATGCCAGCAATGAAGGGATGGCATCTGCGGACTTTGACAAACTGCCGGCTTTTGACGAAAAAAAAGCGGGCGAGACAGGGGGGACCTCATTTATCCGCAACAGTCCGCTCAGCCTGATGGTGCGCCAGATTGATTTTTACTTCCCGGACGGGGCGGAAGGCAGCTTCTTCCTGGTCACAAGGATCATGGGTCTGATCTCCGGAAGGTTTATGAGCGGTCTCTTTGTTTCAATGCTGACGATCCTGGTTTTTACCGCGTTTCTGCTCACCAGGTGGCTGGAGAGAAGTATTTTCACACCGATCAGCGCGATCAATATCGCCATGAACAATATCCGCGACGGCAATTTCACCTATACGCTTTCGACCGGTGAAGAGGGAGAGATCGGTGACCTCTACCGCAACTATGAGGACATGCGCCTGCGGCTCAAGGAATCCGCCGATGAGAAGCTGGAACACGAGCGCCAGAACCGTGAGCTGATCAGCAATATCTCCCATGACCTGAAGACACCCATCACTTCGATCAAGGGCTATGTGGAGGGGCTGATCGACGGAGTGGCCAACACGCCCGAAAAGCAGGCAAGGTACATCCGGACGATTTACAACAAGGCCAATGACATGGACCATCTGATCGATGAGCTGACCCTGTATTCGAGGTTTGAGAGCGACCGGATCCCTTACAATTTCCACAGACTCAACGTGAGCGACTATTTCGGCGACTGCGTGGAAGAAATCGGCATGGACATGGATTCCAGAGGGATCGAGCTCAACTACACGAATCTGGTCTCTCCCCAGACCAGGATCATTGCGGATCCCGAGCAGATGAAGCGCGTGATTAACAATATTGTGGGCAATAGTGTAAAATATATGGATAAGGAGAAGGGCCGCATCAGCATCAGGATACTCGATGAGCATGACAGTATCCGGATCGAGATCGAGGACAACGGAAAAGGAATCGCGGCCCGGGATCTCCCCAATATATTTGACAGGTTCTACCGGACGGATTCCTCCCGGAATTCTTCCCAGGGAGGAAGCGGGATCGGACTTTCCATCGTGCGGAAGATCGTGGAGGACCACGGAGGCTATATCTGGGCTACCAGCCGCGAGGGAGAGGGGACCTGCATGCATATGGTCATCCGCAAATATCTGGAGCAGGAGACGGATTCAGTGGACTCCATGAGTTCTGTGAATCCCGCGGATCCTGTGGATGACGATGATTTTATGGATGAAGAAATAATCTGAGGGAAAAACAAAAGACGGCAGGCGGCAGGCGCAGGCGGTCATGGAGGTAAAACATGAGCAAAATACTGATCATTGAAGATGAAGAAGCAATCGCGGATCTGGAAAAGGATTATCTGGAACTGAGCGGTTTTGAAGTGGAGATCGAGACACGCGGAGACCTCGGCCTCAATGCTGCGCTGCAGAAGGATTTTGACCTGATCGTGCTGGATCTGATGCTGCCCGGGGTCGATGGATTTGACGTGTGCCGCAAGGTCCGCGAGAAAAAGGATGTTCCGATTCTGATGGTCTCGGCCAAAAAAGATGATATTGATAAGATCCGCGGCCTGGGCCTGGGCGCGGACGACTATATGACCAAGCCCTTCAGCCCCTCTGAGCTGGTTGCCAGGGTCAAGGCCCACATGGCCCGCTATCAGAGGCTGGTCGGAGCAGGCCAGAAGACCAACGACGTGGTCGAGATCCGCGGCCTCAAGATCGACAAGACGGCCCGCCGTGTATTTGTGGACGGGACGGAGAAGAACTTCACCACCAAGGAATTTGACCTGCTCACCTTCCTGGCGGAGAACCCCAACCACGTCTTCAGCAAGGACGAACTCTTCCGCAGAATCTGGAATATGGACAGTGTCGGCGATATTGCGACCGTGACGGTCCACATCAAAAAGATCCGCGAAAAAATTGAATTCGACACGTCCCATCCCCAGTACATCGAGACAATCTGGGGTGTGGGATACAGGTTCCGCGCATGAAAAAACGTTCGGAAAAGCACTCGGGAAATATTCCGGATAAAATTTCGGAAAATACTTCGGACAAACCTTCGAAAAATGCTTCGGACAACCTTTCGGAAAATGCTTCGAATAAACCTTCGGAAAAAAAGGCGGAGGAAAGCCGGACCGGTCTGCCGGGCGGGGCTGGGCTTCAGCGCCTTGATAAGCTGCTGGGACAGGAGGGTCTGGGCACCCGCAGTGAGCTCAAAAAGGCTATCCGCAGCGGCAGGGTTTCTGTGAACGGCTCTGTGGAGAAAGACCCCGGAAGGCAGGTCTCACCGAAGGACGAGGTCTGTTTTGACGGCAAAAGGATCAGGCTGGACCGGTATGTCTATTACATGCTCAATAAACCCGCAGGAGTGATCACGGCGACAGAGGACGGTCAGACGAAGACGGTCCTGGATCTTCTGAGGGAGCCCGTCCCGATTTCCAAAGCGGAAGACACCGCGGAGGAGGCGGGAAAGACCCTTACGGAAGACATCGCGGACGCCGGATCCCCTGCGCTGCCGCCAAAGGCTGCGCCAGGCAGGGAGCCTGTCATGCGGAAGGGGCTCTTCCCTGTCGGCAGGCTGGACAAGGACACAGAGGGCCTTTTGCTGATCACAGATGACGGACAGGCGGCCCACAGACTCCTGTCCCCTGCAAAGCACGTCGACAAAACATATTACGCGGTAGTCACCGGCACAGTGACGGAGGAAGATATCCGTCTCTTCGCGGAAGGACTCCGGGTGGATGCCGGGTTCACGGCAATGCCCGCAGTCCTTCAAATCATGGAAAAAGGATCCCGCGGCAAAGCACCTGAGGCGCTCTCTTTACCGGAAACTGAAGACGGCAGGCAATATACACAGGTGTATGTGACAATACGGGAAGGCAAATTCCATCAGATCAAGCGTATGTTCGCGGCGGTGGGAAAAGAAGTCCTGTATCTGAAAAGGCTCTCCATGGGAACACTGGAGCTGGACTCCTCTCTGGAGCCGGGACAGTTCCGTGAACTGACGAAAGAAGAGACTGCAGCCCTGAAGGAATACTGATTGATTCCTTAATCGGAGGAAAACCTTAATGAAAGGTGTCTTCGTTCAAAAGGCGAAACGAATACGAAAAAAAACATGTATATTGCTGGCTGTCATATTTGCGGCCGTGTGTGGGCGCTCGCGGACATGCATGAATAAACTACGCATTGCTCCGCGCTCTGGCGCTCCCGCAATGCTCCACACATTCGTACCCCGCCCCGCGGCGGCCGCCTTGGCGGCCTGAACAGATTCGTTTTCGCGCCTGCCATCTGCCTTTTGTCAGCGCATTTTATCTGGTCAAAAAAAGTCACTTCGGATGTAACCTCCCGGGTCAGGCTGCGTCAGATAATCTTAAATATATGAGCGTGAAGATATTTTTGGGTCGAATCGCTTTCCCGGCCTTATGATCCTCCTTCGAAGCGGCCATGGAAATCCGGAAGGCGGACTGACTTCGAAATATCGAAGATGGGCGGTCTTCGAAAATACCCGGGACGGACTGACTTCGATATGCCGAGGACGGACTGACTTCGATATGCCGAAGACGGGCGGTTTTCGAAATACCCGGGACGGACTGACTTCGATATGCCGAAGACGGGCGGTTTCGAAATACCGGAATGCTCCGATTATTTCCCTTTGAGGGGCTGCGGAATGCACTGTTATAATCGCTCTTACCAGGCTTCTGACCGGTCTCAGACCATGTGGTTCAGAAGAGGAGTCAGTTCATGGAAAGGAGGTGAGATTTCGTGGACAGACATTTTATTTATCGCTCTATTAAGAACAGAGGACACTTTTGCGGCAAGTGCGGAAAACGCCTGACACCGGATTTTTACAATAGCAAAAAGCACGCGGAAGAGTGCGGATTTAAAGTCATAGAGAGCCTTCCGAACCGGGGAGTGGTCACGGATGACAGCGCGGGCTACAGGCTGGATGTCTGTAAGGGGAATCTTCTCCTGGAGATCTGCCGGCCGGAGCTTGTCCCCAGGCCGGGTTTTTCAGACCGCTTCAAGGGGATGCGGTGGGTCACTGTTTTCAGGATGGTTTTCAGCCCGGACAGCAGAGAGCCCAGGGTCACAAAAAATGAGTCAGGCCTGGATGCTGATATCTGGCTTGCCCTCATACGGGCCGGCAGATGCTTCCACATCCGGGAGGAGACCGATGTTGAGATCATAAGGGAGGTTTTCCCCGGGATCATCAGACTCTATTCTCTGCAGATGTTCGTTCATATATACCGTACGAAGGGCTTTCATCATGTGCATCTGATGAGGGAGTCGATGGCACAGCGCCTGATGGGAGCAGCTTCCGAATCCCGCGGTACAGTCCAGGCTCATTCGGAAAACAGCTATGAATTCAGAGAAGAATTCCCGGTGAGGCTTTTGAGACTCCGACGATATTGGAGAAGGGAGCCTCGCCGTACAGATCCCATCCAGCACATGATTATTTCCCTGCTTAAGTACAAAGACTCAACGCTTGTCCTCAGGATTATCACCTTCATGGGAGAGGACGAACCTGTGGCTTTCCTGTTCTCGCGGGGCTACGCTGCCTGTACCCCCAACGCCGATATTCCCGTTCTTTTGCGTCAGCAATACTCTCTGACCTCTGAGGGGGACAAAGCTGTCCGCAGGTTCGCGCGTTTTTATCCCGAGTACAACCTTGAGCAGTATATGGAACATTCTCATAACATACTGGTTCCACTGATCGCTCCGGATTACCACAGTCTGATGGAACTGGCTGCAAAAGCCTCTGTTCCCTCCGTGGCTGAAAATATGGGAATCATCGACTGTTATAGAAAAGATCCTTCCCTTTTCAGGAATCTGCGCGACACCTTCCAGCTTCCTCTGCATGTACTCCGTGCACTCGATCCGCAGGATGTCACCGATGAACTGCTGGCAAATCTTGCCCACATCAATCAGTGCCATCCCGGCCTTCTTCAGTTTGAACATTACACATCCCTTATGTGTGATTTTTATCATGATTTGTCCATCCAGATGGTCCCCGGGCAGGCAGGCAGAGTCCCGGACAGGCGGCGTCCCATCAGGAACTACCGGCTTCACGGGCTTTACAAGTATGACCTCACGGACGACCAGGTTCTGCAGATCCTGCGCTTCCTCCGCAAGTCTTCCGATGATGCGAACACTCTCCGCTATCTCTTTGATTACATAAACGCATGCGAACATCTGGGTGAATACCCCTACGGTTTTATCCCCAGAGGCCCCCTGCGTATAGCCCATGACCGCATCGTCCAGAGAATCCGGCTCGACAAAAACGACAAGGAATCCCACGATTTCCATTCAGTCGTCACATCAGGAAATTACCTCTCCCTCACAACCGACAGGACGGATGAAGATCAGGAATTCTTCAAGGAGGACCCCTTCGTGATCATCGCGCCGGAAGAAAGAGAAGATCTTTTCCTGGAGAGCGACGCTATGCACAACTGTGTCAGGCTCTACGTCAAAGCTGTCTGCACCGGTCATACAAAAATATATTTTCTCCGCAGGAAAAGAACTCCGGGTACCTCTTTGGGAACGATTGAAGTTCGGGGTGATTCCCTTGTGCAGGCCAAAGCTCATGCCAACGGAAAGCTCGACGAGGCAGCTCAGGACTATATCCGGAAGTGGTGCCATGCCAAGAATCTGCGGATCCGCACACGCGACATAGTGTCCGCGTCATAACAGGATATCGGGGTCAAAAGGCGGTAAAGGCAGACCAGTCTTTTTCCGGCTTTTGGCCTTTACATCATAACAGATAACTGTTCTCTGATAGTTGACGGAGATCTGACAGATAAATGATATCTGCAGCCGAGGGTATTGCGCCGCCGGAAGTAAATGCATTTGGGTTGATTAAAATACGGAAAAATTAAAAATTTATACGATTTTTTTGCACGGAGTATGTTATTATAATTATTAATAATTGTTATTTAGTTTCTTTATGGTCAATTTACCGGCATTTTCGAACCGCTTTCATCTATATTTCGAATTATTATCCGAAATTTGCCGGTTTTTCACTGCTTCCGCTTATGTTATCATTTTCCAAACTTCCCGGAAGGTTATTTCCCTGAGATTATTTCCCTGAGGTTATTTCCATCAGGTTACTTCCCTAAGGTCATTTCCATGAAGAATGTACTCACAATCCCTGCAGAGATACAGACAGCCGTCTCCGGTCTGTCAGCTGTTTCTGCAGGAATCTTTTAAATATTTTTTAGAAAGGGGGTCCCGTCAATGTCAACTTCTATTATGCCCATGTCCGCCGAGGCAAATCAGGAACTGTGTAAAATCATCTCCGAAAATCTCAAAACGCTTATCAAAGACAACGGGATCACCCAGCGGGAACTCGCCGACCAGATCGGGATCGCCCAGGCTACGCTCAGCGATTACTGCTCCGGAAAGAGAGTTCCCCAGGCAACTTTCTTTGTCGAACTCAGAAAGCGTTTCGGCATTGACATCAACAGTTTTCTGACTTCGACCGCATATACACCGTCCAATGTCCGCCAGGTGGCGGAAGGTTCCGTAAACAATCAGCTCAGGGCAGTCTACGATAAGTACTGCGGTACCTATTACACCTTCCATCTGGATACGTCCAAGTTCAAGGGAAGGGACAATCTTTCCGCCCGCATGTCCCTCCTGTATGGTGTCCTGCACATCTACAGGGATCCCTCCTCCTTCGCCGGGCTCCAGTACAACTGTGTCGCAGTTCTGGGAATCCACAAGCGGGAGGATGCCGACAGGCTGGTCGAGGCTTTCCGCTCGGCCCCTTCCCCCGATGTGATCCCTGCGGAAGTCGGGGAAAAACTCGCCAACAAGGCCTATTACGGAGACTTCGAGATCTCCCAGGAACACGCCTTCATCAATCTGCGCCACGCAGGCACGGACCGGGCTCTGGTCATCCTGCACAGGATCGAGAACAACAAGCCCGCCTATATCGGCGGGATCGCGACCATCAACTCCATTTCCAAGGGCCGGGAGCGCATGCCGGTCGTGCAGTTTTTCGGCCTGAGCCGCAGCCGCCTGCAGATGTCTGCCGAAGAGATTCAGCACACCCTCCTGCTGAATTATCCCTCTATTATTGTTGAAGAGGAGGTGGATGAACTCCTCCGCCTCCTCAGAACTCTTTACATCGGGAATGATGACGCCCGCACAACCCTCTCGCAGGAGCAGAAACGTGCCGTGATCCGCTCCACTCTGGAGCGGATGATCCGCAAATATTTCGAGAGAAATGTATTCCGTTATGCCAAGATTTCCGAGGCAGACGACGACTTCTGGTATCACGTCATCAAATCTTCTTCCAAAGAGGTATAACTCTCCCGTGCGCATCCCGCAAAAACAGTCCGGAGGCCGGAAGGCTTTCTGCCTTCCGGCGCCCTCTTTCGGACGCCCGACAACCTTCACGACTATATCGGAGGTGTTGAAATGATCAATGATTACAAACTGGATGTCAGCTTCAGCGAGCTTATCAACACATATCTTTCCAAGCACCCGGATGGCGACCGCTCCGGAGTCAAGCGGGCCTGGCAGTACGCGAACGAGAAGCACAGCGGCGTAAAGCGTGGATCCGGGGAGCCCTACATCAACCACCCCCTGCGTGTGGCTCGTATACTGGCCAGCCAGGGCTTTGAGAGTGAATACCTGATGGCCGCCCTGCTGCACGATGTTGTAGAGGACTGCGATGTCCCCCTCTCCGAAATCCGGGATCTGTTCGGAAATACCGTCGCGGAGATCGTGGATGCCGTCACTTCGCTGAGCGACCGCGATTTTGACGGGGAAAAGCCTTCCAAAAAGCAGCTCGACACTCTCTCCGACGCCCGTCTCCAGGACAAGATGAATATCCGCGCCCTCTATGTGAAGATCGCCGACAGAATCGATAATCTCTCCACTCTTTCCGGCGTAAAAGAGGAAAAGCGCATGCCCAAGGCGGAGCACACCAGGGAAATACTGATCCCCATGGCAAAAAAAGCCAACGCCTACCACTGTGTCGACATGCTGGAAGAACTCTGTTTCCGCGCCGAACACCCTCTGCAGCTGGCTGAAATGGAGGAGATCCGCGCAGAGATCAACCTGCTCAACCACCGGTCGATCGACAGGTCCCTGTCCGAATTGGAGCGGGTCTTCGACCCCATCCGCAACAACTGCGCAAAGGAGCTGGAGCCCTATCACCGCCACATTATCAGCTTCCGACATCAGGACCGGTCAATGATCAGCCTCTACCGGCAGATCACCGCAAACACAAATAAACTGGACGACCTGCGGAACGTGCTGATCAAGGATACCTTCGCCTTCCACGACCTTTTCCTCGTCGTCTCCAACGACCTCGAGGAGGAGGGCACTCCCGTCCGTCCTCAGGATCTCTTTTTCAAGTACTTTGACATGGTCCTTTCCGGGCTCGGCTTTTATGTCGTCGATTACAGACGCACGACCCACAAGGACTCGTCCTACTTTCTGATCGCCGACGAGATGGACAACCTCTTCCGGCTTTTTATACGCACCAGAGATGAAAACGACCGCTACCAGTATGGAAATATTATAGACAACAGCGCTTTCTTCCCGGGTCTGGTCAACGAGATCGAACCCAGGGACACATACAGTCCCAAGATGAAAGTCTTCTGCGCGGACGGAACCGCCACCCTCATCGACAGGGGCGCCACCGTTCTGGACTTCGCCTTTCACATTCACACAGACCTGGGCCTGCATTTTAAATATGCCCAGCTCAATGACAACAAGACACAGCTGCCCCACTATACCAGACTCAATGACGGTGACAAGGTCTATATCGAGGAGGACGAAAAGGCCGCTCCTTCCTTTATCTGGTTTAAATATGTCCACACCAGCCGGGCAACCGACCGCCTGATCCGCTATTTTGAGCACCTGTACGCGAATGAGAGAGGCTGCCCCTTTGTATGAAACCGGGACGCGCCCGCAAGTCCTGCGCAGTAAAAAGTGTTTCCTTTTACCGTACATATCCCGCGTTCTGAAGCCACGGGTGCTGCGGGTCGGAAATAGCACCGGAAAAAGCGTCCCAAAAAAAGTCCAAAAAAAGACGGTCTCAAGCGCCCGGCATATCACCGGCGTCTGAGACCGTTTTTTCGATACTTTTTTACCTGCGGGCGCGTGGACATGAAGGCTGCCCGCTGACCCATATACGGAAAACGGCGCGCGCTGCCGCGCCTTTGCCGCTTTCAGCCTCCTGCTTCCCGCTTCTCACATTTTCTTACATTTTTCCCAGCAGTTCCCGTATTCCCTCAGACACTCTCCGGGCACCCGCGTGGTCTTTCCCGCTTGCCGTCACGCCGACCACTATGTCCCCTTTCTGCGCAATGCCGGGAAAGTAAAAATCACTCATGGTCCTGTCCGTGCTCACATTGACGGTAATGCCGCGTTTTTTGCAGTCGTCGTGGATCTTCTTATTCACATCATGCCTGTTTGTCGCTGCAAAAACGAAATCGGCGCCCTCCAGGTCCTCTTCCGCATATGTTTTTTTCAAATACCTGATCTTCCCCTCCGTGGCGAGCGCCTCCACTTCCGGCAGACATTCCGGCGCGATCACAGTGAGTGCAGGCGTGAAACGGCTGAGCACTGTGATCCTGCGGCGGGCAATCTTTCCCGCTCCGAAGACGACCAGTCTCTTTTCAGACAAATCTATAAATACAGGAAAATACGGATATTGGCCCACCTGAAAAGTCTCCTTCCGAAAACCGCAAAAACCCTACATGAAGAGCAGATAACCGGCTACAGTCCAGGCCATGCTGAAAACAGTACGCCTTTTGCGCATCACTGTTTCGGCGGGACGCTCCCTCTCCGTGAAAAACGCCCCGGCAGCAATGTACAAAAGGGACTCCAAGAATCAGGCGGACCAGAACTGTAACGATAACTGCGATTACTATATCACAAAAGTATCAGAGATAGAGATTTTTATGTCAGCATCATGATATAATGTACTGGTTCGATTATCACAGTAGAGACTGATCTGAAACGCGGGTTTTCTGCGCGCGTTTTTCGCGCAAAGCCCTGCCCCGCAGCCAAAATCGCGCGCAGGCCCTGTCCCGTGATGTACCCGCGGACGGCTTCGCCGGCCGGGGTTTTCCGCGCCGTTTCGATAAATGAGAAAGGGAAACAATCATGAGTGAACGCGTCATCGTCGCAAAGTTCGGAGGCACTTCTGTCGCGAATGCTGCCCAGCTCCGGAAAATCAGCACCATTATCCGCAGCAACCCGGAGAGGAGATTCATCGTGGTCTCCGCGCCGGGCAAGCGTTTTCCAGAAGATATAAAGGTGACAGACCTGCTGCTGACCTGCTATGAAAAGGCCATCGCGGGAGAACCCTTCAAAGATGAACTGGAGCAGATCAGGCTGCGTTACCGGGAGATCATCGAAGGTCTGCAAATGGTATTTCCCCTGAACGAGGAGATCAGTGTTCTGGAACGTTCTCTGCAGACAGAGCCGGACAGGGACTATACCGCCAGCAGAGGTGAATATCTGACTGCCAAAATCATGGCGCAGTATCTGGGCTTCACCTTTGTGGATCCGGCATGGTGCGTGTGCTTTGATGAAGACGGGCAGCTGAACAGCGCCATGACCGGCCGTACTATGCGGGCTTCCCTTCTGCCTCTGAACCGGGCGGTGATCGCGGGTTTTTACGGGGCTGATATGACCGGCCGTATCCGCACTTTTGAGAGGGGCGGATCAGATATCACCGGAAGCCTGGCCGCCTGCGCGGTCAACGCGGATCTCTACGAAAACTGGACTGACGTATCGGGCCTGTACGCGGCAAATCCGGCGATCGTCGAAAGCCCGGAGACTGTCCCCTATATGAGCTACAGAGAGCTGCGGACCCTGTCCTACATGGGCGCCTCCGTGCTGCACTCCGACGCGGTACTGTCGGCTTCCGAACTGGAAATTCCCATCAATATCCGCAACACCAATCAACCTGAGAACGCGGGAACCATGATCATGCGCCACCTTCCCTCCGGTGTCACCAAAAATCCCGTGACAGGCGTCTCCGGCAGAAAAGGAATGTCAGTCATCCAGATCGAAAAGGTAATGGTCAGTGACGGATCGGGATTCAGCGCTCTGATGCTGGATATTCTGAAGGAGCGCAGCCTTCCCTTCGAGTATTGCCTGACCGGTATTGATTCCATCACCCTGGTCATCCGCAGCGACCTGCTCGAGAGCTGCAAAGATGAGCTTTTTGCCGAGATCCGCGATACCCTGAACCCGGATTTCATCGGACTGCGGGACAGGCAGTCCCTGATCGCCGTGACAGGTGAAAAAGCGACGGAGGTCAGTGACGCCAACGTACGTGTCCTGGAGAGGCTGACAGAAGAGGGCATCGAGATCAGCACGATCAACCAGGGCGCCGGAAAGCTGAACCTTCTGATCGGCGTCCCGGAGGAACGGTACGAAGATGCCATCCGGACGATCTACGACTTCCGCCAGACTATTTCCCCCTCTTCGGGCAAGGAGAAACAAAAGTAGACAGGCGGATCCAAAACCCGCTCCTTTCACAATAACAATCGATCCCTTCACAATGAGTCCGGCGCAGGCCTGCGCCCGGATTCTTGTGAGGGGATTTTTTCATTCCCTGCTGCCATTTTCAGCGCCGGAACTCTTGCCGGGTTTACCGGCATATTTTATTCTTCTGCCTTCCTCCTTTTTCCGGCCCGGTTTATCACATACCCCTCTGATCCCGCTGACCGGGGGCTCCGGGGTTATGCGCAAAAGCACCTTTAATCCCGCTGAACCGGGGGCTTCGGGGTTACGCACAAAAGCACCTTTAATCCCGCTGAACCGGGGGCTCCGGGGTTACGCGCAAAAGCACCTTTAATCCCGTTTTACGGGCAGGCCTGTACTATACCCTTCTCTCTCCTGCGCCCGGTATTAAACCAGCGGTTTGATGACAAAGGCGACCGGCCTGTTTATCCTATGTATAAAGGAAAAAGTATCCGAAAAAAGGAAAAAGTATCCGGAATTAAGGAGGCATCACACTATGAAGAGAACATATTCTGAAAAATACATTAATGATACCTACAATGCCGCGCGCATGTCCGCTGACGATAAAGATACAGTTGAGCTGACTGAGAAAGGCGAAGAGACAGAACCTTTCGGATACGATGACGACGGCTCCGACGACGGTGACTCCGGTCATGACCTCATGGAACTGCTTTCCCGGATGAAGGAGCTGGCGGGTGTGACGGACGCGGAAGATGATGACGATAGTTACGATGATGTCGATGATGACGATGACGACGATGACGACGATGACGATGACGACGATGACGATGAGCCAGCCATGGATGCAGACGATTACCACAACAAGGCTGTCAGCTGCGCCCACAAGAGCAAATACCGTAAAGCTGCCAGGATCTGCATGGAAGGACTTGAGAAATTCCCCCTCAATATTGACCTTCTCGCTGACACAATCGCCTACAGTAAGGACGCCGGAGACATGGAACGCGCGGAGGAGTACTACCGCATTCTGAGAAATCAGGTTTCCTTCAGACGTTGGAACTGGCGCGCTTTTTCTTTCTCCTTCGGTTTTCTCCTCACGGCGGATCCCGAGGCAAACGAGGAGGAGTGCCGCCTTCTGATAGAAAACTACAGGAAATATCTCCCATATGAGGAAAGGGCTGACATGGCAGAAAGCGAGCTGGAGTGTGCGCTCGGAAACGCGGAGAAAGGCATGTCCATTCTCAAAAATGCCCTCCGGGTCCGCACCAACGCAAGTCTGTGCGCCCTTTGTCTGGCCGATATGCAGATGGACCGCGGCCTCTATGAAGATGTGATCACAACAGCTGCCTACGGAATCGCGGCATCCGCAGTGACGCACCCGTCCATCAATGTCCCCTATCTCTATTACCTCCGTACTCTTTCCAGGGATCACCTTCTCCACAGAAAGGAATGCGCCGGCGAGACGATCACCGCTGAGGAGGTAAATGACCTGAAGGAGGAATATGAGCTTCTCCGGAGTGAGTTTCCGGAGCTCATGCACTACATCCGCAACATCAATACACGCGTCAAAATGCTGAAGTTTATCAAAACGGAATGATGGATCCGCGGAGTATCCGGCCCGGTGACAGGGGTTTGCCGTATGCCACAGATGAAATAAACAGGGCAGAGGCGCCCGTGCCGCCCTCTGCCCCCGACCGGCCTATGTCCGCCGCCAGGCGGAAACACCTTACACGGGCCGTGTCATAAAACAGGGCAGAGGCGGCCGTGCCGCCTCTGCCCCCGACCGGCCCGTGTCCGCCGCCAGGCGGAAATACCTTACACGGGCCGTGTCATAAAGACCCGTTCACGAGTCTTGCGCGATGAAAAACAAAAAATGAAAAACGAAAAAATGAAAGACGAAAAATTGGAAAGGAGGTTTTCAAATGGCGGAACTGAGCGAAATCAAAAAACTCATCCTGAGTCTCAGCGACAAGGAAATCATGATGCTGCTCGCAATGCAGAACAAAAAGACGAAAGCCGCTTCGACTGCTTCCGGCCGGACTTCCCGCCCGACTGCTTCCGTACAGACTTCCCGCCACTGGATCGATGAACCGATCTCAGGTCTCAGCAAAGACGGAGTATCACTCCTGAGCGAACTCGAATCACAGTCCAAAGATATCACCTCTTCCCACCGGGTGGACAAAAAGCAGCTGCGCTATCTTAGAAGCCTGAAAAAAATGAAAATGAAGGCACCTGATTTTTTCCGGGACACTGTCGATCCAAAAGAAATGTATCATCAGCTGAAATCCTTCTGCCAGGATCACGACATTCCAGATGAAATCGTCTGCAGAGTGGTTCCGGCACTGGTATCATATATCGAAACAGGGCACATGAGACCGATCATCTTTGTAGGTGAAAAGGGCTGCGGAAAGACAACTGCCGTCAATCTTCTGGTAAAAAAAGCCCTTAAGATCCCCACGGAGGTCATTAAGGTTCCGCAGACAGGCGGAGGACACGGTATGACCGGAGACTGCGGCATCTACCAGTCCGCGGATGCAGGATGCATCGCCATGGCAAGGCTCAGATACAACAATCTTCTGGTCGCCTATATTTTCGATGAAATTGACAAAGTCACCCACGACCACAGCCGGGCAAACATCGACGATGAACTGCTGTCCATAACCGATGAGTCCTGCTCCGACGTCTACGACAATTATCTGGAGACCACCCTCGTGGGTCTGGAGCACTGCCCCATGTTTTTTACGGCCAACGATCTGGGGAAAATCAATCCCATTCTGGCCGACCGGTGCACGATCATCCACTTCCCCAGCGCCAGCGCGGCAAGGATCAAGTCCATCAGCAAAAAGTATGCGGACGGAAAACTGTCGAGCGGATTATACAGTATGGTGGATTTCGACTATGGGCTGATGTACAAATACGTGGACCGTCTGGTCAATCACAATGTGACCTCACTTCGCAAGCATCAGCAGATGATCGAGACCGTCCTGGGGAACGCACTGGATGCCGCCTTTGTACAGGACGGGGACGCGCCTGTCCCCGTGACGGAAGAAATGTTTTCAGCTGCCGAAAGCGCTATTCTGGGCACCGTCAAACGCAGGCTGGGATTCGGTCCCTGATGGCCAAATCCGGCTCCCGGCGGACAGACTGCTGTCCGCCGTTTTTTTGTACCTATACCCATAATCACGCGCTCACAAACCCGCATGATTACAGCGTTGCTTTATTCGTACCTCTCTTCTTCAACGACACATTCACTCTTGATCTTTCCCACAAGAGACTGAAGGCCGTCGATCACATGCGGTCGTATATCTCCCCCGATCAGCACCTGCATGATGGTGTCTCCCAGTACAAGCTCTCCGCTGTTGAGCCAGACACGAACATAATATATTCCCGGAAGCGCCAGTGTTTCCCCGATCGCGCTCTCCACTTTCGCATCATCATAGGAAAAAAACATGCCGCTGACAGGTCTGACGCCGGTTTCTCCATAGCGCACCTTTGCTTTTGCGGATTTTCTCACCACCCCGGTGTGCGTCAGATACATCCCGATCTTCTCCGCAGAGGGATCGGCCTTTGCCTCCCGGATCCAGGCGTCCTGCGAAGGGCAGTCCGCGGTTTTGATCAGATATTGACTCATTTTTCTATACTCCTTTCTTTCTGAAGGATCTCCCGGATATTTTTGTCTGTGGGTTCCAGGCTGTATGGCCACTCGATCAGCCTCACATCGTTCTGCTCACAGAGCTGGCGTTTCTGCCGGTCCAGTTCCTGTCTCTGCTCCAGAGCCTCCTCCCCTCCGAAAAAGGCGACCGGCCGATAATGCTGGATCCCCTGATATTCTATGGCTGTGCGAAGCGAAGGGATGAAAAGATCCAGGCTCTGCCGCCCCAGCCAGTCCGGCCGATACTGATATAGAATGTCGGGATGCCTCTTCCTCACCGCATGGAACAGACTCAGTTCATGTTTCCATTTGGGCTTGATCACCCCTTCCGCCGTCAGCTTTGTGCGGATCTTTGTTCGCTCCAGCCTCCAGTTTGTGCGGTATCCGTCCTTTTCCTCATAGAGCGCCAGGTCAGTATACCACCACTGAAAAAAAGGCATGACAATACGTGTCAGGTTGAGAAAAAACTCCATCTCGGAGGAAAAATATCCGCATTCCAATATGTGACCGATATTCCGTCTGACATAGGTCGTCTTTGCAGGGTTGTGATAAAAGGGCAGATTTCCCTGATACTTCGCGATCCTGTCCGGAAGATAGGGCGACCGAAGAACGACCCCATCCTGCCACAGATGATTCTGATACCAGGGAAGAGAATAATCGTAGAGAGAATACCCCCCGTACAGATCCTGAGATGTATTCGAATAGAGCAGATGAAACATCAGCAGGACCGGGTCCATATCCTTTTTATCAAATACAGCGAGATAGTGAACTTTCTCCTCATCCGGAAAAAGGGATTTGACCGGACGAAAAAGCTCCGCCCTTTTGCACACTTCCATGATGACAAAAAACTGAGAAATAAAGCTCTCCGGAAAGAGGAAACAGGCCTTGCGGTCCGTATCCAGTCCCGAGAACTGGTCCATGAAAGCTTCCACGTAGGGATTTGGTGAAAACGGACCCGCAGCCTCGATCAGCTGCTTTGACGCATGCCTGTAGGGAAGATCAGACCAGGACAGCTGCACCAGAAATTTCTCATACCCCCCGGAGACATACTCCTCCCTCAGCCCGTCGAAATCCTTCTGATAGGACTCGTGCTCCTCCAGGAGGGCATCCAGAGTCGAAAACACGGACATCTCATGGTATTGGGGATAACGGTCCCAGAGCAGGTCCAGCCGTTCAAACGAAAAAGAATTCTTCGGTTTTTCATGAACAGGAGGGTATTCAGTCATTGTCTTCATATCAACACAGAGATGTACCCGCGGACGACTATGGTCAGCCGGGGGTTTACGCGCCGTTTCGATAAAAATTATCACAGAAGAGCCGGGCAAAATATATGCATCTGAATCAAAATAGTTTTTACCGTTTTTAACAGCGTTTCTTTGTTTTTTCTGCATATATTTTTTGTCCGCTCAGCCATTATTTGCTACAATTATGAACCGGACAAATACAGCCATATATAAATATAACAAAGGATAAAACACATTGCACGGGCCGTGTCATAAAATAGGGCAGAGGCGTCAATAATATGCCGCCCTCTGCCCCCAACCGGCCCGTGTCCGCCGTAAGGCGGAAAAATGCATTGCACGGGCCGTATCATAAACAAAAAAGCCCTTTACATCATTCCGGGGAAGTGAATCTAATCCACAGCCATCCGGATGATCGTAAAGGGCTTTTCTTAATTCTTTTTTATGCTCATGGCGGTGAGCACGGCTCACTGACTCTCATGTCTTTAGGAAAATCTGTTCCGTCAGAGGTTCTGTCAGAGGTCAGAAATGATTTCTTTCCGCATCGGTCAAGAGTCGGCAGCTCGTTTCTGAGGAAGGATTCCCTGCAGAATCAGTCAAGAGTCAGCAGCTCGTTCCTGAGGAAGGATTCCTTGCAGGCATAGGCGACCCTGGTAGCCTTTGTGCCGTCATAGACGTTGGGCTCTGCAGCCTGTCCCTTGGCCACATAATCGCAGAAGACTTCCATCTCGGTGATGTAGGCATCGTGCCAGCGGCTGACGAAATCCTGGAAGCACTCGTGGCAGACGCCGTTGGTGCTGAGAACCTCTACCAGAGAGGAGGAAGGGGTTGTGCCGATTCTGAGAGTTCCGTGAGTTCCGACGATCTCAGTCTCAACAGCGGAGCCGTGGGCAGCAGTCCTGCCGGCAAACATGAAGGCCATAGCGTCGTTCTCACACTGCATCAGGCAGGATACGTTGTCGCCGTCATCCCAGTCCTTGAACTGCGGGAACTCGAAGCAGCCGCCGATTGCCCAGATCTTCTTGGGTTCGGAACCGGTGAGCCAGCGGATCAGGTCGATGTCATGGATGGACATATCGATGAACTGGCCGCCGGAAGTGGGTGCGAAAGGCAGATAGCTGTCGAATGTGGACCTGGGATCCTCTGAATAGCAGCGTACAAGGACAACTTTTCCGATGTCGCCGTTGTCGATCTTCTGCTTTGCGATCCTGTAGGATTTATCAAAGCGGCGCATGAAGCCCAGCATGAAGATCTGATTGGGATGAGCCTTGATGATCTCTTCTGCCGCAAGGCACTTCTCGACGTTCTCTGCCAGAGGCTTCTCGCAGAATACATGCTTGCCAGCTTCCATAGCGATACGGATCATATCCACATGAGAGGCTGTATTGGTGAAGATCGCAACTGCTTCCACTTCGGGATCCGCGCACATTGTCGCAGGATCAGAATAAATCTTTTCAACGTTCAGCTCGTCAGCGACTTCCTTTGCGCGGGGAGCATTTCCGTCGCAGATCGCTACCAGTTCCATTCCGGGAACACGGTTCGCGATGTTGCACGCATGCTCATAACCAAGACGTCCGACTCCGATAACACCCATTTTAAGCTTCTTCATGTTTTGTCTCCTTTCTGAAACCCTTTCTTGTATAACATGATGTCTCTTTATAACAATTCCCTTTTGCGGCAATTCCTATATTCCTGTGTGCCGCGCTTCTGTTTTTCACTGTAGACATGATACCGCCTGAGCTGCAGTTTTCTCTTCATAAATCTTGCTTTCATTATAAATCCGCAGGCAAAAAAATAGGCTGTTTTACGGCTTTTCGGAATGAATTTTTTCAAAATATTGCTTTTGCGGCTCTCCGGGATGGATTTTTGCAAAAACTGCCATTGCGGCATTCCGGAGATGAGTTCTTTCATGGTGTGCCCGCGGAAGACTTCGCCGGCCGGTGCTTCACTTTCCCTCTTTGCTCACGACGTACTGCCTCCTGAATTCTCCGGGAGCCATTCCGACATGCCTGGAAAACTGCTGGTTGAAATGGCTCTGCGCATCGTAGCCGAGACTGTAGGCAATCTCCGAGATTGATTTCTTCGTGTGGATCAGCAGGGTCTGCGCCTCCCCGATGCGTCTCTTCTGCAGGTAGGTCATCGGGGCATAGCCGCACATGTCCTTGAAGACATGCGACATGTAATAGGTGCTCACGTTCAGGGCGTCGGCAATCATCTGCAGGGTCAGGGGCTCCCGGAAATTCGCGTCAATATAGCGCTTGACCCGGTTTCCCAGAATAGACTCCTCCTCTTCAGACTCGATCAGGGGACTGTCCTGATGCTCGGCGACTGCCAGAGCCATGGAAAGAAAAGAGAGCATCAGCCCGTGAGAATAGGTTGCCGCACCGGCGAACTGGCCGGACAGCAGCTGAAACATGATCCCGCACAGGCCGTCCATCTCTTCAAAAAGGACATCCGCCCAGAATACGCATCCCTTATCCGCGGGGAGCAGGGCGTTTTCAGGCAGCCCCGGCATCCTCAGTCCCCCGACTGCGACACACCAGGTTTCCACCTCCGCGCCTTCCGCGGCGACTTCATCGTGGACGATACCCGGATTGTAGACCAGGAGATTCCCCTTTTTGACGGCGTACTGCCTGTGGTCGACCAGGTAGCTGCTTTGCCCCTCCGTGATCAGGACGACCTCCGTATAATCATCGTGCGCGTGCATGACCCTGGGATGCCGGCTCGCATCCAGCCTCTGCCTGCTGACATAAAGAAGGCGGGGAACATTGTCCCCGGTGAAAATCTGCTCCGCGTCATGCTTCACAAAGCATTGTACCTGCAGCTCCCTTTTTCCCTGTTCCGACATCGCACTGTTCCTTTCTGAAACCGGGTCAGTCTGACTATATTCACTGTCCCCGCACCATACGGGCGGAACCTCTGGTGCGGGTGTGAATTGTGACGAAACCGGAATCCTGCCCCGGAAACCGTCTCGTCCGTCCGCTCTCCCTGCTGTTTCTCAGATCTGTCATCTATTTTTATCCATCATCTGTTTTTATCTGCCATCTTTTTTATCTCCTATATGTTTTATCCACCATCTATTTTGCCACGTCAAACTTAAAAACCGCAAGCCTCCGGCAGAATAATTCACGCAATTCTGCCCCCCATATCTCACTTTCGGTGCTCTCGGGGGCCGAAAAAGGATTGTCTTTAGTGTGAAATATAGATAATTTCACTGAATTTTAACAAAAATCAACTCATTTTTTATCTGTTTTTATCAGAATATAGTATAATTGATTCATAATTGTTGCCATGGGCGAGTGCCCGCAAACATGTATACAGACTCTTAGATTAAAGCTGTTCTCTGCTTCTCAGGTTTCGCTCACAAGGAAAAATCCTGCAAATGCCCGGGGGACCCCGGTATCTGCATCCGTCTTTTCCTCCGCTTTAATCATACCTGCCATGCCGGAGCACTTCAGTGCGGCGGAAACATTTGCACTACAAATCCGTCACAGAAATCCGGCTCCGAATCACTACCGTTTATTCGTATAAGAGGAGGTAGCTTTTAATGAAACGACTAATAGCTGTTTTGCTTGCGCTGGTACTTATCGTAATGCCGGTAAGTGCCGAAACCGGATCTTTTTTTGACTATACAGACGACATACTTGAGAACGGAGACCTCATCTACTATTTCCAGGAGCTTTCACTGACCCTGCCCGCGTCATGGCGCGGAAAAGTCATGGCGGAGCAGCATGACGGCGGAGTCTCCTTCTACCAGATCTCCAGCCATGAGAAGTATCTGGAAGAAGGCATCAAAACAGGCGGTTTTCTGTTTGAGCTCGGAGCCAGTGTAAACCACAGCTTCTCGCAGCTGCCTTCCTTTAAATACATAGGCTTCTGCGAGGAATCGGCGATGAATTACTATCTGAGGCTCCCCACGGACTATCCCGCCTACAACGAGGAGTCCATCCGGGCCGAGTATGACGAGATGCTTGGTCAGGTCGATTATGTTGTCGAGAACGCGAAGTTCTATGCCGATAAGGACAAAGAGAAAGACAGCGATGACACACCCACTCCCGCAGGCGCATATGAAGAAAATTCATCGGAGGGGATTACTTCCGGGCTTGCCGGTTCGGATGCGGTTTCAGAGGACAAGGAAGAAGCGGAAGAGAGCGGCAGCCAGAATCCTTCCTGGACACCTCAGCAGGTCCGCTACTCATTTGAGCACAGCATGATGCCCCGGTATTTTTACGACAGACCTGATGCCATGCTGGGCGCCATCTACCACAACGGTTTCTATCCTCTCTGGAATGTCGTATGCCAGGAAAACAATGTGAATCCCACCTATCCCGAGAAAGATTACATCGTACACTGGTATACCGTTGACCAGAAGGCCGAGCTGGTCCAGATCGAGCTTCCCGACCCCGATTCCTCCACGCTCTGCTACCGGATCTACTTCGTCTACGGTCCCGACGAGGACGACGCTGTCTATTACACCCTTGAAAGTGATGAGTTCACTCCGGACTCCACTCTCCTCTGCACATGGGACAAAGACAGGAATCACAATGTCCTCAACACGCTGGAGAACCTGGACAAAAATGACAGCGGCTACGCGGACGCTCTGAAAAAAGAAGCTGAGATGATCGCCCAGATGGCCGGCATAAGCGGAGAACTGGAGCTGGATCCCAATGCGGTTTCGGTCACAGATACTGCCGATACTGCCAGTACTGCCGGTAAGAGCATTGATAAAAACGAAGGCGGCTCTGACGAGGATAAGGACCTGCAGAAAATCCAGTGCCCGCAGCAGGGATTCTCGATCAAAGCGAAAGAGTCCTATCCCTGGGATTATCAGGTGGGAACCGGCATCACTGTCTATACCGGTCAGGAAGGCAGCATTCCCTATGTGATCGTCTTCCAGGGCGAAGATCTGATCGTCGAAGCCTACGAATACATCAAAGAGCAGTATACTCCTCATATGAAGGAGAAATACGGGGACAGCCTGATCAGCATCGAGGAAAAAGAAGACTATGAAGTCGGCGGCAAGAAGCTGCCTGCAGGCATCTACACATACAAAGTAGGCGATTATACGATCGAGCAGATCCGTATCTATGACTCCACCGGAAAAGCGACTGTGGCATTCACCACCAAATATATCAAGGGAGAGGGCGAGGATACTCTCAAGGCACTGGATACAGCAGTCCGCACCTTTGAGGCACAGCAGTCCGGGGACAGCTTCACGGATTCCTGATCCGCACCCTGCATGCACACATCCTGACGCTTTGACAGCCTGTATAACGCCTGAAGTTCTATCGGCACGCCCCCGGCCTGCACCTTTGAGTTCAGAGGCAGTCCTGCCGCCTTGCCTCAGCCATCCGGTTCAGGCGGCATAAGCCACAGGAAGGGGCAGGGCGTCACACAGGCAATTTCATAAAAGGAAAAACAGCCCCATAAAAATTGTAAGAACCGCGGCTCCTGTATGGGAAACCGCGGTTCTTTGTTTTATCTTTGCTTTTTATCTTTGTTTTTGTGGTTGAGCATAGATCATTTGAGCATAGATCATTTGGGCATAGTTCATTTGAGCATAGTTCACATGCCCGGATTATTACAGCTGCCGGTCAGGTGATTACAGATGCTGAAATACATTTTTCAAAGACTGACCTGTCACTTCTCAAACGGGAATGTATACTGTGTCAGGCCGCATTCGTCACGCAGCTGGATCAGTTCTTTCTGGATGGAATCCCCGACAGGAACACCCTTGTCTTTGCGGTCCTGCCAGGCCAGCCATTCCTTCTCGCCCGCGGTGTAGATACGTTCCGCTCCGGGCTCCTTCTGAGAAGCCCGCAGGCCCCTGCAGATGTCTCCCGCAGTCTTCCTGAAAGTATCGAGGCCCATGAAAAACTCAGGATTGATCACAAAGAAGAAATGTCCCAGCCTGTACATCTGAGGGCTTCCGTCTTCGGACACACCGCTCAGGGCCTTCATAAAGGGACCTCCCGACAGGGCTGAAGACAGAATCTCCACAACTGTTGTAAAGCCATAGCCCTTGTATCCGGCTGTCGCCTCTCCGCGTCCTCCCAGAGGGAGCAGGGCGACGTTGCCCTTGCGCATCTCTTTCAGAATCATACCCGAATCTGTCGGCACGCTGCCGTCCTTTGCGATCACACAGCCCTCGGGCGTGGGCTTGCCCATCCTCTCATAGAACTCGATCTTTCCGTTCTGGATGATGCAGGTGGCACAGTCCAGATTGAAATCAAATTCTTCATCGGTCGGTATTGTAAATGTCATGGGGTTGGTCCCCATCATGGGCTCTACTCCGAAGGTCGGGGCCACCGACGGCCTGGCATTGGTACCGGAAATGCCGATCATACCCGCTTTCGCAGCCATAGTCGTCCAATATCCCGCTATTCCGTAATGTGTGGAATTGAAGATGGTGCCGCCTGCCATACCGTACTTGCCTGCCTTGTAAATCAGCATTTCCATCATCTTATGACTGGCCACCATACCCAAACCGTTATGAGCATCCATAACGAGCGTCGTAGGGGTCTCTTTTACGAGTTCGATCTTTGTTTCAGGAAGAAGTGTTCCGTTTTTGATACGGTCGAGATAAATCGGTTTAAAGCGGTTGCATCCATGGCTCTCAATGCCGCGCCGGTCACTTTCCAGAAGGACATCCGCACAGATTGCCCCGTCTTCCCTCGGCACACCATATTTCTCAAATACATCCACCATGAAATCATTCATGAGTTTCCAATCCACATAAGGTCTTGTCTCTGTCATATTTCATCTCTCCTGAAGCGCTGTATTTATGCAATAATAACCTGCCGCCGTATTTATACTCTCACCGGCTCTGTGTCTATTATACTATGCCTCCGTCTGTTATTCCACCGGTCCGAAAACAGATCTCCCCGCCAATCCTTTATATGGTGTTACAGCCTGCTGAAAACAATACGCTTTTTGTGTATCACTGTTTCGCAGGACGCTCCCGCTCCGTGAACTTCTTTATATCAATCCTTTCCGGTTCTTTCCGAAAGAGCTCTCTTTCGGGCAGCCTGCTTTATTTTGTGGTAGAATAGTGACATCGCGGCACATTGTTTTTTTCGGGAAATCTTTTTGTGCGTGTATCCCATGTCTGAAGACACGGGTACTGCGCAATGAAAAATGACGAGACAGGCTTCTCTCAGCCACCTTTTGACCCTGACATCATAAATGATTTTTTGATAATGCTTTGCGCGATGAAGAATAAACCGGCATTCCCGGAAAGCCGGGCAGACGCCCGGTCAAAGGAGGAAAAAATAAATGAATGACAGATTACCCAAAAGAGAAGAAATAGCGGAAGAACTGACATGGCGTCTGGAGGATATTTACCCGGACGAAGCGCTCTGGGAAGAGGACCTGCAGGAAGCAAAATCACTTGCGGACAAAGTCCTGGAATTCGAGGGACGCCTCTGCCAAAGCGCGGACAGTCTCTATCAGGCGCTGAAACTGTATGATGACTGCTCTCTGAAACTGGACCGGGCGGGCGGTTACGCCCTCATGCGCCACGACCAGGACGCGGGCAACTCCCATTATCAGGAACTCCAGCTGAAGGTGCAGAGCGCTTCAGTCAGGATCAGCGAGGAGCTGGCATTTGTGGAGCCGGAGATCCTGGCCATCCCGGACGATATCCTGGCGCGCTTCTTTAAGGAAGAACCGAAGCTCTCAGAATATGATGTCACGATCCGCGAGATCCGCCGCCTGAAGGAACACACCCTGAGCAAGGAGATGGAACAGCTTCTGGCTTCTGCCGGCGAAATGGCTCAGACGCCCTACAACAGTTTCGGAATGCTCTCCAACGCGGACCTGAAATTCCCGTCTGTCACTGACGCGGAAGGGAAGGAAATCGTGCTCTCCAACGGACGCTTTGTGCCGCTGCAGATGTCCCCGGACCGGGCCCTGCGCAAAGAGATTTTCGAGAAATACTATACCCGCTACAGCGAGTTCGCCAATACCTGGGCGGCTCTCTATGACGGCCAGGTGAAGAAACAGATTTTCTACGCCCGCGCCAGGAAATATCCCTCCTCTTTTGCCGCTGCCGTAGGAGCAAACAACGTGGACCCCGCTGTCTGCGACCGGCTGATCGACAGCATTCACCGCGGCATGGAGCACATGCATCGCTATGTCTCTCTCCGCAAAAAGATGCTGGGCGTGGACCAGCTGCACATGTACGACGTCTATGTACCCATGGTGGCCGATTACGACCGGAAATTCACATATGAAGAGGCCAAAGAGATCTCCCTCAAGGCTCTCGCCCCCCTGGGAGAGGAGTATCTTTCCATAGTCAGGCAGGCCTATGAGGATCGCTGGATCGACGTATGTGAAAACGAAGGAAAGAGGTCGGGCGCCTACTCTTCCGGCGTCTACGGCGTCCATCCCTACATGCTGCTCAACTACACGGATACACTGGATGATGTTTTCACGCTTGTCCATGAGATGGGCCACTCCCTGCACACCTGGTACTCATCTCACGCCCAGTCCCACCTGAATTCCGAGTACAGAATTTTCGTGGCGGAAGTCGCTTCGACCACCAACGAGATCCTGCTGCTCGAGTACCTGCTGGCCCGGGCGGAGGATCCAAAAGAGAAGGCGTACCTGATCAATCACTATCTGGAGTGCTTCAAGGGAACGGTCTACCGCCAGACCATGTTCGAGGAATTCGAGCGCAGGACTAACGCGATGGCGGAAGAGGGAACTCCCCTCACGGCAGGGACTCTCTGTGACACATACCTGGAGCTGAACAGGCAGTATTTCGGCCCGGACATGGTTTCAGATCCTCTGATTGCCTACGAGTGGTGCAGAATCCCCCATTTCTATTACAACTTCTACGTCTACCAGTATGCCACCAGCTTCTCTGCTGCCGTCGCGATCGCGCACAGGATTCTGGAACAGGGCGAAAGCGCAGTGAAGCCCTATCTGGACTTCCTGAGGAGCGGCTGCACACAGGATCCGGTCAGCCTGCTGAAGATCGCGGGCGTGGATCTGTCCACCTCAAAGCCGGTCGATGAGGCTCTGCAGGTGTTCGGAGACGCGGTCAGACAGATGGAAGAGCTTTGGACCGGAACACTGTGACCGCAATATTATGACTGCAATTTCATGACCGCAATTTCATGACCGCAGACTCCAGAAGCCATACAGGGATAAAAAATGAGTACAAGAACAGAAATAGAATTCATCTTTTCCGGAGCGGATGACGCAGCCAAAGCGCGCCGGATCGCCGGGACCATGATCTATGTTTACTTCCACAACCATGATCAATGGCTTCTTTTTGACGACATAAAGCCTCAGAGCACCGGCGGCTGGATCCACTATCCGGAACGGTATGTCCGCTTTGAGGAAATCGGTGATCTTACACTTTTATGGTCTCAGTACAGGATGGAGTACGATGCCATAAGGCGCAGCATGTCCCATACTCCTGAACTTCTGGACGCAGGAAAATTAGTCAGGCAGATCAGGCAGGCGGGATATCGTCTCAAATTCGGGGACTGCACCCGCTATGCCTGTAAGGCGGAAGGCTGCCACCAGATTGAAAATCGTTATTTTGAAGATTTTTTCTGCATGTACTGCCTGATCATGGCAGCGGCATTCCCCACAGCGACCTTTGAAGGGATGCTGCGTATGGACAGTCCCGGGACCTACGCAAAAAGGATACTGACACATGCCGTGTACGACAGAAGTTCCCTGGATTTTGAACAGCTGGAAGGGAATCCCGTCTATCACTCCGTCATCGTTTCCTGGGTGCGCTCAGACGACAGATTTGTGAAAAGAAAGATGACTTTTCCCGCCTTTCATGTCTCTATCCTGACAGATGACCGCGAAGCCGTGAGGCAGGATAAGGAAATCGACAGGTGGATCCGGAGTGTCAATGATGTAGAAATGGAAATGGTTTCGGCAGTGATTCAATTCTCACACGGCTGCGACCCCGCAGTCACGCTCGAAGCCTCTTCCAGAGAACTTTGCATAAAATATCTGCGCGATCTCCTTGCCCTGCTGGCAGGCAGGGGATACAGGACAAGGCTTTTCAGCCGCTTGTCCGGACGGGACCGCAAGGGGACCCGCATGGTAATCCCCGACAATGTGACCTGCATCGGTGACAAGGCCTTTTTCGAGGATCCCTCCCTGCAGAGCGTCGAGATCCCGGACAGCGTCACGGAAATCGGAGAAGAAGCCTTCTGTTCCTGCGCCGGCCTCGAGTCCGTCACCCTCCCCGACACTGTCACCAGAATCGGTCCCCGCGCATTCAGTAAATGTCCCTCCCTGAAAACAGTGACCCTGCCGCGGAATCTGAAAAGGGTGGGTACAGGGCTCTTTTCCGGCTGCACAGGACTGGAAAGTGTCCTCATCCCCGACAGCGTGGTCGAAATCAAAAAATGCGTTTTTTCCGGCTGCCAAAGCCTGAAAGCCGTCACCATTCCCGAAAGCGTGAACAGAATCAGCGCCGATGCCTTTAATGAGTGCAGTCCCGGCCTGATCATCCGGGGCAGGAAGGGCAGCCGGGCAGAGCAATACTGCTCTGAAAACGGTATGACCTTCGAGGAGCATCCCTCCTGAGCACAGACGCACAGCCTGGCCGTACAGAGGAAAAGAATCCGCCTCTGTACGGCTTTTTTATGCTTTCGAGGAGACAGGGACCGAGGAGACAGGGGACGGTTCTGTGTCTCCTCCCCAATGAAACAGGAGACACAGAACCGTCCCCTGTCTCCTCCGAACCGTCCCCTGTCTCCTCCCTGTCTCCTCCGAAGCTGTCTCCTCCATGGCGATTGCACAGACATTTATGCAGTTATTGCACAGTAATCTGGCGTTTAACCCCCCTGTGGAGTTGCGCCATTTCGAATACAGTGTTATAATCACTGCGGCAATTCATGAATCTTATTCAGTTATAGGTGTTTAATAATGAATTTTTCTAATGTTAACAGCGAACTGTTTTCATTTCTTGATCACAGCCCCAACTCTTTTTTTGCAGTCAAAAACATGAGTGACCTCTTAAAGCAGGCCGGTATGACCCGTTTATTTGAAGGTAAGCCGTGGAGCCTTGAGGCGGGCAGAGGATACTATGTCACCAGAAACGATTCCTCGCTGATCGCTTTCCGGATTCCCAAGGCAGATTACACAGGCTTCCAGATGATGGCCAGCCACAGTGATTCCCCTGTCTTTAAGATCAAGACCAATGCCGATATTGAAGTCGATAAACAGTACGTGAAACTCAATGTCGAAAAATATGGCGGCATGCTGTGTGCCCCCTGGTTTGACAGACCCCTCTCTGTGGCAGGGCGGATCATCGTCAGCACCCCGGAGGGCATTGAGACAAGGCTTGTGAATGTAGACCGCGATCTCCTGATCATTCCAAATCTGGCAATCCATATGAACCGCCAGGTAAATGACGGATACAAATTTAACGCCCATGTCGACATGCTGCCGCTCTTCTGTGACAAGGGCCGGGAATCCGATACATTCCTGAAGCTCATCGCATCTGAGGCGGGTGTTTCGGCTGAGGACATCCTTGACACAGACCTCTTCCTTTACAACCGCATGCCCGCTGTAAGCCTGGGGCTCAACAACGAATTCATTGCCAGCGGCCGGCTGGACGATCTTCAGTGCGCTTTTGCCTCCTTAAAGGGCTTTCTGCAGGCAAAACCCGGGGATTCCGTGGCAGTCCACTGTGTATTTGACAATGAAGAGGTCGGTTCCGTCACAAAGCAGGGGGCGGCAGGCACATTCCTCAGGGATACCCTCCACCGCATAAACAGGGCAATGGGCAGAACAGAAGATGATTACCTCATGAGCATTGCCTCCAGCTTCCTTGTCTCTGCCGATAACGCCCACGCTGTTCATCCCAATCATACAGATAAGACCGATCCCACAAACCGCACTTATCTCAATAAGGGAATCGTCATCAAGTACAGCGCAAACCAGAAGTACACCACTGACGCGGTCTCCGGAGCGGTCATGCGGACCATCTGCCGGCAGGCGGACGTCCCCTTCCAGACCTTCTCAAACAGGTCAGATATGCTGGGCGGCTCAACCCTGGGCAATATTTCCCAGAGTCAGGTAGCTTTAAACACTGTAGATATCGGGCTTCCCATGCTGGCTATGCACTCTCCTTACGAGACCGCAGGCGCCAGGGACACCGCTTACCTGATCGAGGCTGCAAAAGTATTGTTCTCTTCCTCCATCGAGGGAAAAGGCGACGGCAGCTATAAACTGATATTTTAAAAACGATACTTCAGGTTTCCCCTTTTGCGGGCTTATCCCGCGGCTGTTTTGAAGTCAAGGGCTTTGCGCAATGAAGTGAGTTTCCCTTTTGCGGGCTTATCCCGCGGCTGTTTTGAAGTCAAGGGTATTGCGTGATGAAGTTAATTTCCCCTTCTGCGAGCCTGTCCCGCGGCTGTTTTGAAGTCACAGGTATTGCGCGATGAAGAATAAATAAGTCAGTCTTACGGTTCATCCACAGTCTTACAGTTCAGCCTCAGTCTTCCGTGACCCCTTGCCCGGGACCGGATACTGCGCGGCTTCCACTGTTGGCTGCGGAAGAACCGATTATTTTGCATCAAAATAAAAAGGAGCTATTAAAAATGAATTCGAAACAAATCAAATGGTCAACTCTGGCATTCATGGCCTTCTCCACTGTGTGGGGATTCGGTAACGTACTGAACGGGTTCGTCTACTTCAACGGTATCCAGGTCATCTTCAGCTGGATCCTCATGTTCGCGCTCTACTTCGTGCCCTATGCGCTTATGGTCGGTGAACTCGGTTCAGCCTTCAAGGAATCGGGCGGCGGAGTCAGCTCATGGATCCTGAAGACCACAAGTCCCAAAATCGCTTATTACGCGGGCTGGACATACTGGGCCTGCCACATCACATACATTGCCAGTAAATCCTCCGGCGGCCTGAAGGCTCTCAGCTGGGCAGCCTTCCGCAACGCAGAGACATATGACACATTTCCCACCATCGGTGTGCAGCTGGTCACTTTCGCAGTACTTCTTTTCTTCTGCTGGGTTGCAAGCCGCGGTCTCAATCCTTTGAAAAAACTCGCGACGATCGCCGGCACAAGCATGTTTGTAATGTCCATTCTTTACATCATCATGATGTTCGGCGCCCGCGCCATCAATCCCGGCGCGGATTATGTGACCATGGACTTCTCCATGAAGGCCCTGATCCCGCAGTTTAACCTCAAGTATCTCACATCGCTCTCCATTCTTGTGTTCGCAGTCGGCGGATGTGAGAAGATCTCCCCTTATGTAAACAAGGTGGAGAATCCCAGCAAAGGTTTCCCCAGAGCCATGATCACTCTTGCCATTATGGTCGTGGTCTGCGCCATTCTCGGAACCATTGCAATGGGCATGATGTTCGATCCCGCTGTCATCAACGGCTCTGAAGAGAGCTTCAGCTCCTATGTATCAAACGGTTCCTATTGGGCATTCCAGAAACTCGGCGCCTACTGGGGCATCGGTGATTCTCTTCTGATCATCTATGCTCTCTGCAACGCGATCGGCCAGCTCTCAACCCTCGTGATCAGTATCGACGCGCCTCTTCGTATGCTGCTGGATAATGAGGACTCCCAGGAGTTCATCCCCACAGCGCTTCTGAAAAAGAATGATGTCGGCGCTTATGTAAACGGTATTAAGATGGTCGCTGTCCTTTCCGGCGCTATCATCCTGATCCAGTCCTTCGTCCCCGGTGCGGCCGCAGTCCTCAAGCAGCTCACCAAGCTCAATTCCGTCTGCATGCCCATGCGTTACCTCTGGGTATTTACCGCCTATATCGCGCTCCGCAAGGCCGGAAGCAAGTTCAACGCGGAGTATCGCTTTGTCAAGAATGACACCCTTGCTCTCGCGGCAGGCGGATGGTGCTTCTTTGTGACGGCCGCATGCTGCCTGCTGGGCGTCTATGACACCGATCCATTTACCATGGGTCTCAATATCGTCACTCCCTGCGTGCTCACCGCTCTCGGAATCATCCTTCCCATTATCAAAAAGCGCGAACAGGCAAAGGCTGCGTAAGTCACCCGCAAAAACAGACATGTCAATTTTCGAACATGTAAGTTTTCGAACATGTAAATTTTCAAATCTGAAACTTCCAAAGGAAGAAATAATACCTGAAACAGAATTGACCGGACATAAAAAAGCTGCTCACATCACATGGGATGCGGGCGTTACAGTACAGGCCCACCTGAAACTCGACGTGTTTTTGTACGCCGAAGCGTACAAAAACCGGAGTTTTACGGCGTTCGACGCACGCGAAGCGTATTGGAATCGTCGAACGCAACGTTACATGTACACGCCCTCGATAGGGCGTGTACTGTAACATGCGGGCAGCTTTTTCATTCTGAAAACAATATTAATTTGACAATCTTAGTCCCGTAACATTACCATCTTCTTTGAAACCGTTTCAGATTATTCGGAGGCGCATTATCATGTTCAGAAAAGCAGTCTTTTCAGATATTGATTCCGTTGCAAAAATATATGAGTCTTTGCATGACGAGGAAGAGAAGGGAGTCATCTCAACAGGCTGGATCCGCGGAGTATATCCGACCCGGTCCACAGCCGCGCAGGCATTTGAAAGAGGTGATTTGTTTGTTTGCGAAGAGAACGGGATCATTCTGGGAGCCGGAATCATCAATCAGATCCAGGTTGATGTCTATGCGGCAGCCCCCTGGAAATACAGCGCTGAAGATGATCAGGTATGTGTCCTGCATACGCTTGTCATTTCTCCTTCTGACAGCGGGAGAGGACTGGGAACAGAATTTGTCAGATTCTATGAGTCATACGCGCGGGACCATCGGCGTCCCGTACTTCGCATAGATACAAATGCCCGCAATACTGCGGCGCGGAACATGTACCGCAGGCTCGGCTACACAGAAACAGCAATCGTTCCGACGGTCTTCAACGGTATCCCGGGTGTCAATCTGGTTTTGCTGGAAAAGAGTCTTGAACACACTTGAACCCATGATCTCGCGCTCTCAAACATATATGATTAAGAGCTGTGCGCTGTTTCGTGCCGGTCTGAAAAGTAACCCTGCCGATACAATACAGACCCACCCGAAACCTGACTTGTTTTGGGTGGGTCTGTACTGTGCACTGTGGGAGAGACTTTATGCCCGGACTTTATGCCTGGTCCTGGTCCTTCTCCTGATCCGGCTGCTGGCCGTCATGTGCCTTCCAGGCGCAGTCTGTGATCTCCATGTCCGTGAACACAGCAGTGAAGCTCGAATCCTCAGGGCTGCAGGCGTAAATACCGAAGCGGATCTTTCCGCCGCCTTCCAGCATATGGCATATACGCATCTGTGAAAAGTCCTGCCCATCACGGGAGCACTCGACGCAATAGTCGTCTTCCCTGCGGCTGAACCGGTACCACATGGTCTTCACATCCGCAGGAATAGCCGTGGTCGCCCAGTCAGAATATCCGTGGTTGGTCACCACCGAGCCAAGGTGCTGGAACTTCTCGTTCTCAAACTCCACAGAGGCCTTCAGCCAGTTATCCGAATCCAGATACATGACGATTCCGCACTGGTCAAAGCGGCAATGACTTCCGGAAAAGTCTGTTTTTACGACAAAGGAGAAATACCTGTCCTCTGTCTCCATCTGCAGGACCGGCGCGTTGTCATTGCGGAAATGATAATAGGTCCGCTGCCACAAGTCTGTGTGCGGGGCAGTCGTGATCTCAACCCGGTCCGGTTCAATACTGCAGCCTGCCGGCTCTCTTGTCCATTCCCATTGAAAGTTTCCCGACTGTTTATTTTTCATCCCTCTGTCCCCTTTTCATTTCTCCGCAAGCACATCTGATTCTGCGCCGTTTTTTCCCGTCTCTTAGCCAGTTCTTTGAATTCATCGCAAGATCAGCCCGCCTCTCCGTAATTCTTCTGATTCTCCGTCGTTTTCTCTAATTCCCGGCCGCTTTTTCGCGTCTCTCCGTCATCATCCTGATTACCAGGGGATAAACTGCCACAGAGTAAAGTACTATAATAAAGCTGAAAGAAAAATGTCCCCAGTGGCTGCCCAGCATTCCGTCCAGAGCATGTCTCATGTATACAATCATAAAAAACATGGGAATAAGACCGACGACGCCTGTCAGGATGCCTATGCTGTTCAGGCCTGCAGATCTGAATCTGACCCATGTCTTCTCGATATACCGCGCGACGGGGAAGGCGATCAGCAGACAGGTATCTCCGTATCCGTCATTCATCATCTTCTGCGGATCCACCAGCAGCTTTCCGTTCACATATTCCATAGGATAGGGCTTAAAGGTTATGTACACGATTCCCAGCCATCCCACGATGAAACTCAGCAGCAGGAAAAGATTCTCTTTCTCCGGATGTTCATCCAGATATGAAAAAATTTTCATCATCACAAAGAGGGCAAGAGCTGATTCCAGCAGTCCCACACACACATCCTGAGGCGTGTGGACACCCAGATAGTTTCTGGAAAATCCGGTAATCAGGACGCAAAGTATGAGGAATACTGAGACGTTTTTTTTCCAGGACCATGAAACCACAGCCAGTCCTCCGTAAATGGGCCCGGCCGTGACGGTGTGGCCGCTGGGGAAGGAATATCCTGTCGCCGTGGAGATCGCGTCTCCGGCAGGAACGACACGGGGATCCCGGATCCAGGGCCGGTATACACATGCCGTGAGCTTGACCATGGCATTGACTCCACAGCAGAGATAATAGGATGCCAGTGTATAGAGGCCTTTCCGCTTGTCGACCACCCAGTACACAAAAACAGGAATCATTATGAGGAAGGATACCGCAAAAAGAGAGATCGCTTCCATAAACGGCGTCAATACGTTGTTTGTGCTCTCCCGGAAATTCTGAAGTAACAGTAAATATTCAATGTCCATCTTTTTTATCATCACCTCCGTAAAAATAGCCGCAGCTGCGCAGAAATCACAATCCGGATTCCCGCTTGCGCCCGGCATTCTGACTGTATACTTTAGGTTATATGTTTATGTTCTCCCGCTGTCAATGGGAAATTTTTCGACAGCAGAAAGAGACCCGGGATTTTCCGACAGGTTTTTCCCACAGCAGAAAGAGCGGCCTCGAAGCCTATGACTTCAGACCGCTCTGTATGAATATTCTGTCCAAGAACTCTGTATAAATATTCTGTCTAAAAGTTTCTGTATAAAAGCCTTATAAAAGCCTTTTTCCGGGCCCGCCCGCAAATCCTGCACCCATGCGCGGCATGAAGTTCACACCTGCGGGGCAGCGGTTCCTTTCAGCACACCTTACTTCTTCATCAGGCCGGCTCCGGCATTCCAGGCTTTGCCAACCTGTTCTCCGGACACATAGTAGCCGTGCTGGAACTGATCGAAGATCAGAGCCTGCAGCTTAGCCGGATCGACTTTGCCGTTCTCTGAAAGCACTTTTTCCTCTGCCGCAGTGTTCATGATCTTTCCGACGATGCAGTAGAAACTCTCATTTTCCACAACTTCTGCCAGTTCACATTCCATGACCACGGGGAATTCATCGATGACGGGAGCATTTACAAATTCACTTTTGACGGCAGTGTACCCGGTTCGCTCGAACTTGTCGCTCATCTTATTTCCCGTCGCGATTCCGAAGAAATCCGCCACGTCCATATGCTCTTTATCTGCCAGGCTGACAGTAAATGCCTTTGTTTTCAAAATGTTCTGTGTGGTCTTATGATCTTCATCGATAAAAAGCGCAATGCGGTCTGTGTTGCAGATCATCCCCCATGCCGCATTCATGACATTGACTTTTCCGTTTTCGTCATAAGCTGCCACCATCAGGACAGGCATGGGGTAAACCGCCTGCACAATGCCCAAATTCTTCTTCATCTCAGGTCTCCTTCTCAAGTCGTAGTTTTCTGTTTCGATTCCGGTGCTTTTTCTCACTTTTTTACAGGCAGGCATGTCTGCTGCTTTTTTATGAGCCGATATGTCCGCTGCTTTTTATTGCCTTCCGGCTTTTGTAATGATATCATAGTGCCACAGCTGAAACCAGTACCAACATTTTTGTATGGTACTTACTTTGAGGTAAGCATTATGAAAAAGAGACGTATTGAAGAAGCCGACTTTGACCAGACCGGATACAGCTATACCCTGTCCCTGATTGCCGGAAAATACAAACCGGTGATCCTGTACTGTCTGATGGAATATGAACCGGTCCGCTTTAATGAGATGCAGAGATATCTGAAAAAAGTTGCTGACAAAACCCTCAGTCAGAACCTGAAAGAACTGGAGGCAGACGGATTGATCATCCGGACTGTTTATCCCCAGATTCCCCCCAAGGTGGAGTACTCTCTGACAGAGCGCGGACACTCTCTTGTCAAAGTACTGGACGGTCTTTGTATATGGGGAAATAAGAACCGCATATAATCTGCCGTCGTCCTGTATCAGCCGCACATCATTTCAAAATATTCTCCTGCAGACAAAAAACAGCTGCATTGAGCCACTATAGTAAAAATGAGTCGGCGCAGTAAAATGAACTGCCGCTGAAAAGGGATCGCTGAGGCAAATAAGATTTCCTCAGTAATTGAGATTGCCCCAGCAAATAAGACTGCCTCAGCAAATATTCTGATGATCAAAACATATCTTCGATTGAACAGAAGGCAATCAGATGATATGTAAAGAAAGGAGGGCTGAGATGATAGATTTAAAGAGCCTGCCGGGCAGGCCTGAATACGCGTTCCTGCGCGACCACCCCCGTCTGGGAAGCAGGATCATGCTCCTGGGTGTCAGCGGAAGCCATGGTTACGGGACAAACCGGGAGGGAAGTGATATTGACCTTCGCGGGGTGACCATGAACATGCCGTCTGACCTGATCGGGCTGACCTCTTTTGAGCAGTTTGAAGACCGGTCCACGGACACTGTGATCTTTTCTTTCAGGAAAGCTGTCAACCTCTTCCTGAACTGCAATCCCAATATGATCGAGATCCTGGGTCTGGATGAGGACCAGTACCTGATCATCTCCCCGACCGGGCGGGAACTGCTGGACAGCCGACATCTGTTTCTGACAAAGCGGGCGGCAGCTTCCTTCGGACATTACGCGGACGCCCAGCTCAGACGCCTTCAGAACGCGATTGCCAGAGACTCCCTGTCCCAGCCTTCCAGAGAGGAGCATATCTTCCGCTCTGTCTCCCACGCGCTGGAAGACTTCAACCGAAAAAACCGGGAGCAGGAAGGCGGCATTTCCAGGCTTTATATAGACGGCGCGGTGACGGAGGGGCTGGAGACGGAGATCTTCCTCGACGGGGATTTCAGGCACTACCCGCTCCGAAAATATAATGAATTGATGAACACGCTCCATTCCGTCGTGCGCGAGTATGACAAGATCGGCAAAAGAAATCACAAAAAAGATGACAATCATTTGAACAAACATGCCATGCATCTGGTCCGGCTGTTTATGATGGGACTGGATATACTGGAGGACGGTGTGATCCGCACGCACCGGCCGGAGGAGGACCTGCGCCTGCTGCTGAGCATCCGAAACGGGGACTTTATGGAAGACAGTGTCCTGATTCCCGCATTCTATGACATCGTGGCAGAGTATGAAGCCCGCTTTTCACAGGCAGAAAAGGAGAGCCGCCTCCCGGACAATCCGGATATGGAAGCCGTGGAAAAGCTGGTGGAACATATCAACAGACAGGTGATACTGGAGGAATAGCCAGGTGATACTGGAGGAATGACAATGAGAGATATACAGAAAGAGATCCTGGAGAATCTGGACAGAATTGAAGAGCAGTATCAGGTAAAGATCCTGCATGCGGTTGAATCCGGCAGCCGGGCATGGGGATTCGCCTCCCCTGACAGCGATTATGACGTCCGTTTTATCTATATGCACCGCCCGGAGGAATATCTGCGGATCGATCCAGCCAAAGATGTCATCGAGTGGCAGCTGGACGAGGTGCTGGATATCAATGGCTGGGATCTGAAAAAAGCCATGCTGGCTTATGGAAAGGGAAATCCCAATATCATGGAGTGGGCCAATTCGCCGGTCATCTACAGGACCTCGGAGGAATGGCCCCGGCTGAAGACCGCGGTCCTGCATTATTTTTCCCAAAAAGCCGCCCTGTGCCACTACTACGGAACTGCCAAGAGCACATATAAAGGCTTTCTGACAGGCGACCAGATCCGCTACAAAAAATATTTCTACGCTCTCCGCCCCCTGCTCTGCTGCAAGTGGATCGAGCGTTATCACAGTGCTCCTCCCGTGGAATTCTCAAAGCTGATGTCCTTATTCGACGGGACAGACCCTGCCCTGGACACCCCCCTTCAGTCCGGCATCGAAGACCTGCTGATCAGGAAAGCCGCAACAGAGGAAAAAGAGCTCAATCCCCAGATTCCGGTCATCATCGATTTCATACGGAGTGAATGTGAAAGACAGAAGAAGGTTTCAGATGCGGCTCCCGACGACCGCTCCTATGACTTCACTGAACTAAATGAAGTCTTCCGGGCTCTTCTGGGATATTGAATTACCCTCGGGAATATTCCGGGCCGCCTGCGGGTCCCGGACAATACATCAGCCGGGCAGTGGCCAGCCTGCAGGTCCCGGGCAATATATAAAACCGGGCAGCGGCAGGCCTGCGGGTCCCGGGCAATATATAAACCGGGCAGGGGCAGGCCTGCGGCCCTCTGCCCGCTTTATGCATTGATCACCCTGATCTGGCAGGACCGCATGGTCTCCAGGGCGGCAAGATGCTTTTCCGGAGTCACGCCGGCACAGCATGCCGCATCCACAGTGATCTTCACCTCCGGCATCATTGCTTTCAGAAGCAGCGCGTTGGAGACTACGCAGATATCCGTGCAGAGACCGACCAGCTCCAGTTCAAGTTCTTCCTTTTCAGAAAGCATTTTGATATCTGCTGCAAGCGCAGTACTCCCGAACGTGGGCTTTTCATAGATTCCGGCACCTTCCAGAAGCGCGGCGATCTCCGCGCGGATCTCCCAGCCCCCGGTGCCCCGGATGCAGTGCATGACAGGGAGATTTTTCCCCTCCTGCGTCTCCATGTAATTCTTTTCGTGCGTATCCATAGTGGCATACACGTCTCCGGCAGGATAGGTGCGAATCTTTTCCTTCACAGCATCTACGATGGCTTCCGCCTCTTTCGTACCCAGTGAGCCGTCGATGAAATCATTCTGCATATCTATCACGATTAATAGTTTTCTCATATCTCCCTCCATGTTGAATCACCATGTCTCTCTGATTATACCCCTTACAGATCAAAAAGCGAACCGCATATCTAATATTCGAATACCGCCCTGCTTCTGCCGGAGAGCAGCATCTATTTCCACAAATGTACATATTCGAGAAATCAACCAATATATCGTTCTTATTTGTTCGTTATTTTGTGCGCTTATGCCGAATACCAGTTTGATAACGGACTGCCTCATAACCATTTCGAGGCCAAAGGCAACATATTGAAGATTACGCCAAAAGGACTGACTGTCACAACCGGCAGCGCCGAAAAGGTTTATGATGGAAGTGCTCTGAATATCAGCCCGGAGACGAGTACACTGTGACCGGAGACCACGTGTTTGAAGCACAGTGGAAGAAAGTCAGCGAGGAGAAAGATGACGAAGAGAAAGTAGACAAAGAGGAAGATAACGAAGAGAAAGTAGACAAAGAGAAGACGCAGAAGCACTCCAGCCATGATGATGACGACGATGACGATGACAGCCATCACAGCAGCAGTAAATCCGCGCCTACAGGCGACAGCAGCAATGCCGCCCTGTGGATCACACTGGTTCTGCTGGCAGCTCTCGGAGTCGTCGGCACGATCATTTACCGCAGAAGGAACCGCAAATAATTCCTGAAAGAATCGCAAGTGATTCCTGAAAAGGACTGTAAATGATTAAAGCCGCCTGAATTGGATTCCAAAATAATCCCAAAGGATTCTGCCATGATCCTGATGGGATTCTGATTCCTGAAAGAGCCATCTCTTGAATCCGACCGTGTTTCCGAAAAGGAACCCGACAGGGAGCAGGACTTGTCCGCGTCCGGAACAGGATGAGACAGGATGCGGTTCACCGCCTGTCAAAGAGACAAGGAAATACTAAAGGCAGTCATGCCGCCGGTTGTGCAGACAACCGGCGGCATTTTTTGATGCAG
This sequence comes from Lachnospiraceae bacterium, assembly GCA_045117315.1. GTDB lineage: Bacteria > Bacillota > Clostridia > Lachnospirales > Lachnospiraceae > CAG-791. The sequence continues at coordinate 53,929 of JBGUNJ010000134.1, forward strand.
GTTCACTTTTTGCCGAACATGCGCAGTGATGCTATACTGTTGAAATGGCCGGCAGCAGAACAGCGGGCCGCAAAATAATCGGAATGGAGAAGGCGCCATGAACAAAATCAAAAAAGACGCGGAAAAAGAATTCCGCAAGCTTTCCAAAAAAGAGCAGCGCAGAATCAACGAGCTGAAGCGTATTCCTGTCCCTGCTCCCGGAACCGTTTTTGACAAAAAGAAAAACGCCCCCCGAAAAAAGAAATGGGATGAGGAGGACGAGTGATGTATCCGCGGACGACTCCATCTCCTGAGGTTTTTAGCCCCCGTTTCAAAGAGGTTTTTCAAGAAAGAAGATGGATGTCCCAGCGGACAACTTCGTTGACGAGGGTTTTAGCCCCGTTTGAATGAGATTGTTCGTTTCAATGAGATTGTTCGTTTCAATGAGAATAAAAAAGAAGGAGTTCCATCCAAAAGGAATAATATCCCCGGCATCCCGGATTAACAGCGAGGAAAAAGGAACTATGGCTATAAAGACAGTGATTTTTGATATAGGGGGCGTCCTGGTGGAACTGGGGCGTTACAGATTTCTTGAGAAGAGAGGGTTCACCGGAGAACTGGCAAAGCGGATCATGCACGCAACCATGTTGTCCGATGACTGGGTTCAGATGGACCTGAACAGGCTGTCTGAGGATGAGATCCTGCAGCTGTTTATCCAAAACGACCCGGAAGTTGAAAAAGAGCTCCGCCACATGTTTGCGGACGTGAACGGCATTGTTGAATATAAGCAAGCCAGCCTTCCCTGGCTCCGTCGGGTAAAAGAACAGGGCTGCCGGATTCTGTACCTCTCCAATTATTCCCATAAGATCATGAGAGAGTGTTCGGAGGCCCTCTATTTTCTTCCCGAGATGGATGGCGGACTGTTTTCCTGTGATGTTCACATGGTAAAGCCTGACCCGGCCTTTTATCAGGCCCTGATTCGCAAATACGATCTGGTTCCGGAGCAGTGTGTTTTTATCGATGATCTGGAAGCCAATCTGGAGGCAGCCAGAAAGCTGGGAATGCACACGATCCGTTTTCAGGAACAGAAACAGGCAGAAGAAGAACTCTACAGATTGATCCGGGCATAGAATTTACAGGAAAAGACAAAATGAAACGAAAACAAACCTGCAAATAATGTACCGGCGGGCCACTTCGTCTGCCGGGGCTTCACGAGGCTTATCTGCCCGGCAGACCGGATCCGGGCTGCAGCAAGTTTTTTAATTTGCGGCAAATAATAGTGAAGCGGCAAAGCGCAGCCGGAAGAGGGTGTTCGCGGCACTCTCTTCCGATTTCTTTTTCCCGGAGAGCGTTTTCCACACAAGGGCATGTACATTTGAGCGCTTCGTCAGAAAGTTGTAAACGGCAAGTACTTTTCCCGATTTCTGGAAAATAGATTACCACTTACAAAAATGTCTTCTGCAGACATAAAAAGTGAATACGGCAATATTTAAAGCGAAAATGCCACTCTGCAGATGTCTCCGCAATGATAGAATGATGTGGAGATACTTACTGTTATGTAACCAGGTGCTCAGCACAGGAGATATATTTTCTATGAGTGATAAAAAGCATGTGGAATTCCGCTATTATGATATCCCACATGGAGATATTGTTTTCCCGTTGACAGGTCCGGTATGGAATAAAGAATACGGCGAAGGCAAAGAGAAGCTGCACTTTCACAACTACTATGAAGTCGGACACTGCTACGAAGGCGAAGGCGAAATGATTCTCGGAGAGAGAGAACTGCATTTTTATCCGGGATGTATTTCTTTAATACCCACGAAAGAGCTGCATACAACCAATACCTTTGGAAAAAAGGCGGGCTGGGAATGGATGTATTTCGATATTCACGAAGTCCTCAAAAAGCTTTATCCGGACGATGAGATCCTGAAGGAAAATATAGGACATGAGCTCGGCCGGAAGGGACGGCTTCTCACTCCGGACATGAACATCCAGAAAATGACTTTTCTCGTGCGCGGTATTTTTTCCGAAATGCAGAATAAGGAATACATGTACAGGGATATGGTCTCGCATTTTCTGTTGATGCTGGTTGTCGAAATCATCCGCAAGCTGCAGAATTCGGATCTTCCCGAAAAGGGAACCATGACTGTCGATATTTTTCCGGCAATAGACTATATCAAAAAGAATTATGCGTCTCAGATCCGGGTGGTGAATCTGGCCCATTCCTGCGGGATGAGCGAGAGCTATTTCCGGAAAGTCTTCGAAAAATACATGAACATGAAGCCCATGGATTATGTCAATTTTGTCCGGATCCAGAGAGGATGCGCGCTGCTCCGGGAGACCAACCTGAGTATAGCCATGGTCTCGGAGAGAATCGGATATGTAAGCGCGTCGACATTTATCCGCAACTTCAAGCGGATCATCGGATGTACTCCCAACAAGTGGAAGGCCGATGAGGAAAACGCCAAGAGCAAATTCATGAATTATCATGTGACCGCCCTGAAGGGATGGCTTGAGTGATGTATCCATGGATGGCTATAAACCCGGCCATGCAGGCACTGCCAGACAGGTGCTTCCGGTCGTACGCAGCCCGCTCATGACAAATCGATCGTGCGCGGCCGGGCAGGTACTGCCGGCCGTGCGCGGTCCGCTCATGACTGATCGATCATACGCCGCCCGCTCATGACTGATCGATTACGACGCCGGGCAGGTGCTGCCTGCCGTGTGCGGTCCGCTCATGACTGATCGGTCGTACGCGGCCGGAACCGAATCTGCAAATTATAAAACCGAATATAATAACATGCAAACGTTTCTGAATGATATTATTTTGTAAAATATGCTGGATGAACAACAGGAAATCCCGCGAAATCTGTGCAATTTTACCGAATCACCAGGACTCGTTTGCATTGCAGATACTGATCATTGGTCTGCCTGCTCTGGAACGACGGTTGCCGGTTCCCCAGCAGCCGGATCAATGATTTTTTTACTTATGCAAAGGAGAAAAAAATGCAGGGAATTATTCAAACAAAAATAAACGCAATCAGAAATGGGCAGCTGGACGAGACATTCAGGACTTTATATGTGGACAAAGAGACAGCAGCTCTTCAAAAGGAGCGTTATATAGGCGCTCTTGAACATTTTGAGGAAATATTTGGCGACGCCGCTGTCCAGGTCTACAGCGCGCCCGGCAGGACTGAGATCGGCGGCAATCACACGGATCATCAGTACGGCAAAGTGCTGGCCGCCTCTGTAAACCTGGATGCCATAGCGGTCGTATCTGCACGGGATGATGACAAGGTTCTCTTTCATTCGGAAGGTTACAGCAGTCTGTCCATTGATCTGAACGAGCTGGCAGCTCTGCCCCGGGAGGAGGGGACAACCGCCGCCCTGGTCCGGGGTGTTGCCGCGGGAATGCGCGAAAGCGGTCTGCAGACCGGCGGTTTTAATGCCTATGTGACCAGCCAGGTCCTGGGAGGCTCCGGTCTCTCTTCTTCCGCTGCGATTGAGACCCTGATCGGCTGTATTTTTTCGGGACTGTATAATGACGGGACTGTCGATGCTGTCCGGATCGCTCAGATCGGCCAGTTCGCGGAAAACATATATTTCGGCAAGCCCAGCGGTCTGATGGACCAGATGGCCTGTTCCGTCGGCGGTCTCATCCATATCGATTTCCGGGATCCGGCAAAACCGCAGGTGCGGAAAATCGGTGTTGATTTTTCAGTTTTCCGGCACAGTCTCTGCATTCTGGATACCAAGGGGTCCCATGCGGACCTGACGCCCGATTACGCCGCCATTCCGGAGGAGATGCACAAGGCCGCCTCCTATTTTGGAAAAGAAGTGCTGGGAGAAGTGTCTGAGGAGGACTTCTACAGGGAGCTGACCCTGATCCGCAAGTACGCGGGTGACAGGGCTGTTCTGCGGTCGATCCATTGGTTCGATGAAAACAAGCGCGTGGATCAGCAGGCGGAAGCCCTGGAAAAGAAAGATTTCGAAAAATTCAAGGCCCTGGTCCGCAGTTCCGGGGATTCCTCTTATAAATATCTGCAGAATGTATTTTCCCCGCACAAGTTCCAAGAGCAGAGCGTTGCCCTTGCTCTCCTGCTCACGGAAAAAATTCTGGGCGGAGATGCCTGCTGCAGGGTTCACGGAGGAGGTTTCGCCGGCACTATCCAGGCCTTTGTGCCCGATGATGAAGTGGCCATGTATAAAGAGAAAATCGAGCAGTTCTTCGGCAGAGGCTCCTGCTATGTGCTGAAGATACGGCCGACGGGAGGAATCAGAATACTGTAACTGTCGCGGGACGCGGGCCTTCAAAACAGTCCGCTGCCTTACTCATATGTTTTTATGAACACAGGGTACAGTACCGGCCGGTTCTTTCGGCTCTTTACAGGATTTGCCTGCAGGCTTCCATGAATCCTGACAGGCTTATTGAAAGGGGCTTATAGAAAGAGCCGGCTTTTTCTGCTCTTTACAGAATTTGCCTGCAGGCTGCTGTGGATCCTGACGGGCTTATTGAAAGGGGCTCATAGAAAGAGCCGGTTCTTTCCCGAATCAACTATTAAAAGCAGCAAAAAGAAAGGGGGGCTGTACTTTGATTGTTCCGAGACTCTATGAAGATCTTTCTGTCCTGCACCAGAACACAATGCCGGACAGAGCATATTTTATCCCTGCGTCCGCCCGCAGCGACATGCTGGTAAGGCACAGAGAAAGCTCCGACCGCCTGCAGATGCTGAGCGGCTGTGAATGGGATTTCGCCTGGTATCCCAGCATACATGATCTGCAGGATCTGTTTTACCTGCCGGACTACAAACCCGGAGAAGGATGGAAAAAGGAAGAGGTTCCCTTCTGCTGGCAGATGCGGGGCTATGACAGCCCGCAGTATACCAATATCCGTTATCCCTTCCCTTTTGACCCGCCCTATGTTCCCCAGGATAATCCCTGCGGAGCTTATCTGCATCACTTTGAGTGGCACCGCGATCAGAAAGCCCCCTGTGCTTTTCTGAATTTTGAAGGTGTGGACTCCTGCTTCTATGTCTGGCTCAACGGTTCTTACGTCGGTTACAGCCAGGTGTCACATCACACAAGCGAGTTTAATGTGACGGACTTCCTTCAGGAAGGTGACAACCTTCTGGCTGTCCTTGTCTTAAAATGGTGTGACGGCAGCTACCTGGAGGACCAGGATAAGTTCCGCTTTTCCGGAATTTTCCGGGATGTCTATATTTTGAACCGGCCCGCGGACCGGATCGCGGACTATGTCATCGAGACAGGTTTTGCGGAAGACTTCAGCCGCGCGGACCTCAGGATCCGCTTTTCATTCAGCGGATCTCCTGTTCCGGTCAGTCTGACACTGACCGCCCCCGACGGCATAGAAATATCGCATCAGGAAAGGGTCCTCCCGAATCCTGACGGAAGTGTCACCATTACTGTCGACCGCCCCTCTCTCTGGAGTGCCGAAAATCCCGTACTCTACACTTTGATCATGGACACCGGCAATGAGGTAATCACTGAGAAAACCGGTTTCCGCAAGGTGGAGGTCAGGAATAAAGTCCTCATCCTCAACGGCTGTCCCATCACCTTCCGCGGCGTCAACCGGCATGAGTCAGATCCCGTGACCGGTGCTGTCTGCAGCATCGATCAGGCCATAGGGGACCTGCGTATGATCAAAGCGCATAATTTCAATGCAGTCAGAGCCAGTCACTATCCAAACTCCCCCTGGTTCTATCAATTATGCGATGAACTAGGTCTCTATGTCATCGATGAGGCCGACAACGAAAGTCACGGCACAGGTTCCTTGTATTTCCAGGAAGATGACTACTCAGAGCGCATGCGCAAGGCCCACGTCAGAATCGCGGACAATCCGGATTTCGTAGAGCCCACCCTGGACAGAATCCGCTCCATGGTCATCCGAAACCGCAACCGTCCCTGCATCCTGGTCTGGTCAATGGGGAACGAATGCGGTTACGGCTGTACCTTTGAAAAGGCCCTCCGCTGGACCAAAGAGACTGATCCATCCCGTCTCACCCATTACGAGAGCGCCTTTTATCTGAGCGCCGACAGGGAGTTTGACACCTCGGACATCGACTTGTTCGGCCGCATGTATCCTGCGTTTGAAGAAATCACCGATTACCTGGACAATGCCCCCGCAAAACCTCTTCTACTGGTCGAATACTGTCACTCCATGGGAAACAGCCCCGGTGACTTTAAAGAGTATCTCGACCTGACGGAAAAATATCCCTCCCTTTGCGGGGGATTCGTCTGGGAATGGTGCGATCACGCCATCTACAAGGGAACTGCCGGTAACGGCAAAGCCATGTACTGGTACGGTGGAGACCACGGAGAACTGCAGCATGACGGGAACTTCTGCCTGGACGGTCTGGTCTATCCCGACAGGACGCCGCACACGGGACTGATGGAATATAAAAATGTCCACCGCCCCCTGCGTGCATCCTATGATCCCGACAGGCAGGTCCTGACCGTGGAAAACCATTTGGACTTTACGGATCCTGCCGGAATCATCTGCGCCTCGTGGAGTCTCTCCCTCGACGGGACACGGATCGCCGGCGGAAGGCTGGCAGACAGGAAAATCCTGAATCCTGTTTCTGAAAACGGGACAGAGGAGGCGGCGGAATCTGATTCCCTTCCGTCTATCGCACCTCACGGCAGAGTGGAAATCCCGCTCGCCTTCTCCGTGCCGGATCAGGGACGGTGCTTCCTCACTATTACCTATGCTCTCGAAAAGGAATGGTGCGGACTTCCCGCCGGCCATGAACTGGGCTTTGATGAGATCAGAATCCCCACGGCCGCACCCCGGGCAGCAGCCGCGGCAGCCATTCTGGCTCCGGCTTCCTCTGACACAGACGGCAGGCTGACTGTCAGGAAAGACGACCGCTTCCTGCTCTTTGAAGGCGAAAACTTCACCTACAGGCTTGACACCCTCTCCGGCCTCTTCACCTCCCTCAGACCGGGCGGTCAGGAAATGCTGGACCAGCCTCTGGACTTCAATCTCTGGCGGGCACCGACGGACAATGACGCTCCTGTTGCGGATCTGTGGAAGCTGGAGCGGCTGGACCACACTGTGACAAGAGCCTATGAAGTGAAGTGTGATTGCAATGATCTGTCATGCGGGTCCTGTGCGAACCCGGCAGACGGGTCTGCCGGCGGGACTGACTCTGCAGGCGGAAATGCCTCTGCCGACGGGACTGCCTCTGCAAGGGTCAGCATCCGCCAGTCAGTGGCCGCCATGTCTGTTCAGCCTGTCCTCAGAATGAACAACACGATAACTGTCTTTCCGGACGGACGGATCCTTCTGGACGTTTCCGCTGTAAAAGACCCGGAGATCGAGACTCTGCCCAGAATCGGTCTGCGCCTCTTCCTCAACAAAAACATGGATGGGGTCACCTATTATGGCATGGGTCCCGGGGAGACCTATATCGACAAGCATCACTCCGGACACCACGGCTGTTTCGAGGGAACCCCCGCGTCCATGCATGAAGATTACATCCGCCCCCAGGAGAGCGGCAGCCACTGGGACTGCGACTACCTGTCTGTTCAGGGAGGCGGCATACGGCTCACCGCCGCCTGCGCGGATGAAGACCCCGACCGGACCTTTTCCTTCAACGTCTCTGTCTTCACACAGGAAGAACTGGAACAAAAACCTCACAACTATGAGCTGGAGCCCTGCGGCAGCACGGTCCTGTGCATAGACCATCAGCTGGCCGGAATCGGCTCCAAGAGCTGCGGCCCCGACCTTCTGCCTGAATACAAAGTCTGCTCGGATGACTACCACTTCAAATTCATGCTGAAGCCGGAGATATTGTAAGACTACAAACATGCGTATGTTACAAGTTACCCATAAACCGGCTTCCCTGGGTTTTCGCGCGCTTCTGCGTGTGAAAACCCGGGCTGGACGGCGCAATGCGTCCTGAAACTGCCGCACGATGAAGCAAGTTTCCTTTTTTGCGCGCCTGTCACGCGTCTGAAGTCACGGGTATTGCGCGATGAAAAAACAAAAACGGGGGAAGAAAAATGAGCCAGAATCAGAATAAAGAAAAGACTTATTTAAAATGGTACAACAAAATAGGTTACGGCTCCGGTGATATAGCCGGAAACGTGGTCTATGCCCTTCTGTCCGCGTTTGTCATGATTTTCCTGACAGACACGGTCGGCATGAACGCCGGTGTCGTCGGCACACTGATTGCCGTGTCCAAGCTCTTTGACGGTGTCAGCGACATCTTTTTCGGGTCCCTGATCGATAAGACCAACACCAAAATGGGAAAGGCCCGTCCCTGGATGCTCTACGGATATTTCGGCTGTGCAGTCTGCCTGGTGGCAATCTTCTGTATTCCCGCCAACGCCAGTCCCACAGCCCAGTATGCCTGGTTCTTTATCGCTTACACACTTTTAAATGCCGGTTTCTACACGGCCAACAACATAGCCTACTCCGCCCTGACGGCGCTGATCACCAAAAACAACCATGAGCGTGTCCAGATGGGTTCCATCCGCTTTATGTTCGCTTTCGGCACCAGCATGCTGATCCAGACCATCACGGTCGGACTGGTAGCCCGCTTCGGCGGCGGCGCGGCGGCATGGCGCACTGTGGCGATCATCTATGCCATCGTAGGTGTGATCTCCAACACACTGTCCGTCATGTCTGTCAGGGAACTTTCCCCGGAAGAGCTGGCGGAGGGCGAAGAGGTTCAGCAGGATGACGGCCTTGAGGAAAAGTACACCCTGATCGACGCCTTTAAACTGCTGGTCCAGAACAAATATTATCTGATGATCTGCGCCTCTTATATCCTGATGCAGATCTATACCGCGACCCTGAATATGGGTATTTATTACATGACCTATGTGCTGAAAAACGCCAACCTCCTGGGTGTTTTCTCCTGGGCAATCAATATTCCCATGATCATAGGACTCCTGTTCACCCCCTCCCTGGTTGCCAGGTTCGGCGGCATGTACAAACTCAATCTCATGGGCTACACGCTGGGCACCTTAGGACGACTGGGCGTTGTGATCGCGGGTTATATGGGCTCCGTTCCTCTCATGCTGGCCTGCACAGCTCTCGCGGCGATCGGCATGAGCCCCCTGCAGGGTGACATGAACGCACTGATCGCGACCTGCTCGGAATATACTTACCTCACACACGGAAAGCGTGTGGACGGCACTATGTATTCCTGCACCTCACTCGGCACAAAGCTGGGCGGCGGTATCGGTACAGCCCTCGCCGGATGGCTCCTGGCCTTCAGCGGATATGTCGGAGGCGCAGCCGAGCAGACAGCGTCCACCATGAACATGCTCCACATCATGTATCTGTGGATGCCCATGATCTTCAACCTTCTCATCACCCTGATCCTGACAAGACTCAATGTCGAAAAGGCGAATGAAGACCTGAGAAAACATAAAGCCATGTAAAGAAGACCACGCAAGCATGTCTCTCCCGCATGTACTGCTGCCATGCAAAACAGCCGCGGGATTGTACACACGATGAAGTGAGTTTCCGTCGAAGACTTTTGCCCGCGTATCCCAAGACTGAAGTCACGGGTATTGCGCGATGAAGAATAAATTACAGGGGCCGTGTCATTAACAGGGCAGAAACGGAAAATACATTACACGGGCCGTGTCATAAGAAAACCCGCTTCACCGGTGAAATCCACCCAGGGCGAAGCGGGTTTCTTTTTACAGGCTCTGGCACATAACCATCTCCCGGAAAAGTTCATTGGAGGCCATCAGTTCCTCATAGGTCCCCTCCTGGCTGATGATGCCATCATCCAGCAGGAGAATCCGGTCGCAGTCCCTTATCGTCGAGAGGCGGTGCGCGACCACGATCCGCGTGCAGTTCATGGCGTCCAGCACATCCTTGATCTCCTGCTGCGAAACGTTGTCAAGCGCGCTGGTTGCTTCATCAAATATAAGCATGCGGGGTTCGGAGATGATAGCCCTGGCGATCAGGAGTTTCTGCGTCTGCCCCCCTGACATATGAGAATCAGACGACCTGAGTTCCGTATCCAGACCATTGGGAAAACTGCGGATCAGGTCGGCGATGCCGACTTTTTCCAGCGTCTTCCACATGCTTTCTTCCGTGACCGGGCGGGGCTGCATCATCAGGTTCTGACGTATGGTGCCGGGAATCAGTGTTTCATTTTGCAGAACAATACCTATATTTTGAAGAATGCTTCTGGCATCCGTTTCGGAAAGCGCATATTTGTCGTAGCTGATCTCCCCTTTATTCGGATGCAGAATGCCCATCATAAGCTTCAGCAGTGTACTCTTTCCGCATCCGGACATACCGACGATCCCTATATATTCTCCTTCCTTCACTTCAAAAGAGATGTTTTTCAGGAGCATGTCCATGCCCGGATAAGAAAAGGAAATCTTTTCCACCCGCACGCCCGGCTTGAATTCGGTGCATTTCACCTTCTTTTCTTTTTCCTCTTTTACAAAGAGGAAAGAGATTGTCTGCCAGAGAGATCTGGAATTTACGATCCGTTCCACGTCCAGGATCAGTTCCGCGATCTGACCTGCCAGAAGCCCCGCGAGCAGGGTTCCTGTGAAAAAAGCGGAACCGGAGACAGGCCTGCGGGTAACAGCCACGATCAGAACGACAGTCATAGATGGGCCAACAAGATCCTGTACACCCAATCCGGCGCTCTGCCATTTTTTCCTGTGCCTGTCGCAAAATGCCTCCTCCGAGTAATTCTGCGCCCATTTCAGATAGACCCGTTTCTGCGCCTCCCGGCTCCGGATCTTTTCAATTCCCCTGAATATTTGAAACAGGACGCCGGTGCACCGGAAGTTGTTCTCCACGGTCAGTGAATACCAGTGGTCAAAGCGAGTATTGACGATCCACATAGAGAGAGCAAGGATCGCCAGCACAAGGAACATCCACAGACTGGTCTTGCCCAGATAGTAAGCAGCAGCCAGACAATAAAAGACAACAAAGACAAGATGCGGGATCATGTTTATTCCGGAACTCAGCAGACTCTCCGTGAATTCCGGGACCCTTCTGCTGATCGCGTTCCAGACCTCTGTGGTATTCTGCTGCGAATTTTCGCCGCTGTCGGAGAGATAGCGGATCAGGGCCGCGTTTTTGATATTGTAGCATACCATGTCGGTGAATCCGCTCCCGAACACGGCGAGCAGCATATTCAGTAAAAGACGTAATAATTCCGCAAGAAGGCAGAGAACAGCGACTTTTATCATGAAATCTGTTCTTAATGTGCCACTCGCCGCCGATGGATCCGCTGTGTTCATGAGAGCGGTCACTCCACGTGGAAAAACCAGCCCCAGTATACCTGCGATCAGTGTGATAACAATAAAGCTGATCAGGTTCTTCCGCCGCAGAAAGCTCAGAAGATATATCAGAAGGTCCGGAATGGACAGCGTTCGGTCCGGCAGAAGCCGGCAAAGACAGTAGACTCTGGTAAACCTGCCTGCGTTCTGTTTGTTGACCCGCTGTTTTTCCCCGTTGGCATCATAATAATAATAGTCGAGGAACAGTCCCGGCACCAGAGCGACATATTTTCCTTCTGTGTCTATCCCGATACAACAGCCGGTCTGACAGCGGTACCAGTCCGGATCCGTCTCCACCCGTGTGAACAGGATGTCTTCATTTTCCAGATTGTCCAGCCGGTCTTCTTCAATCCCGCATATGAAGAGAATTGCATCCAGAGCCTCTTCATTGGAGTTCACCTCTTCAAAGATATCTCTCGTTTTTTTTCTGGTAATGGCTTCGTTGATCAGGCCATCTGCCTTCCTGCGCATTTCTTCATCCGCCTGCGCTCTTTTCCTGATCTGTCTTGTAAAAAGATTGCCCATCGGCCTTATCTCCTTTTATGCCACTGTCACGAGCCTTTGATACAGTTCACAGGAACGTATGAGTTCATCGTGCGTTCCCTGCCCGATGATGCGCCCGGCATCGAAAACGTATATACAGTCACAGTTCCGGATCGTTGAGAGCCGGTGCGCCACGATGATCGTGGTAATACCCCTGCCCCGCACGTGATCCACAATCCGCTTCTCAACGATGGTATCGAGTGCGCTTGTGGCTTCATCCAGCACAAGGACAGACGGGTCCATGGAAAGCGCCCTTGCAATCTCGATGCGCTGTCTCTGGCCGCCGGACAGATTGTTTCCATTCTCCGAAAGAAGTGCTTTGTAACCGCGTTCGCGCCGGATGATATCATTGTGGATCTCCGCGTCTCTGGCGGCAAGAACGGCATCGAAATCGTACTGTGCTGGATCCCACATCTTGATGTTGTTCATAATGGTATCCTCGAACAGGATGATCTGCTGGTCCACCGAGGCGATCGAGCCGGAAAGAACCTGTTTCGGAACTTCTCCGGCGGGGTGTCCGTCGTAGAAAATCTCTCCTTCCCACGGCTGGTACCGGCCGCAGATCAGATTTTTCAGTGTCGTTTTTCCACAGCCTGAAGCTCCGACAAACGCAACGCTGCTTCCGGCGGGGATGTCTATGGAAACATCTTTGATGACTTCACCCGCCCACCGGCTGTAACCGAAACACACATGCGAAAGACAGATATGTCCATCCAGTTTCCTGAATTCCTCTTCGGAATCTGTCTCCGTTTCCGAAGAGGCCCGGGATCCGGTGCTTTCTCCTCCTGATGTACCGTACCGCTCCGCTTCCTCGCAGATCTCTTTCATGTTTTCAAGCTGATACCTCAGGCTCAGAATATCCTGGGCGGAATGGACGGTACTGCGGATATAACCGGACACGATGCAATAAATTCCGTGGATGTAGACCAGCTGTCCAAAGGTCATGGAGCCCCTGAAGACATTGAATATTCCAATCAGAATCAGCAGGAGCTTGTCAAAATTGTCGATGGACAAGGGAAGGTCCGCGAATATCTTTTTTACCTCATTATATTTCCGCAGCGTTTTGGCTGACTCGCGGTTCAGACGCACATACTCTCTGAAAAACATAAATTCCGATCCGGAATTCCGGATACTGCGGATCGCCTTAAGTCCCTCCAGCAGAAAACCGCTTTCCTTATTTTGCCCGGCGAAAACGATCCGCCCATACCTGTCCTCATATCCGGAGGAGATGATGCAGGCAGCCGCCATAATGACCACGGAGCACAGAACGACCAGGCAGCAGGAAATGGATACCCTGGCCATTAGAACAAGGAAACAGGCAGCGAGCAGGGGCCGCAGAATCACTTCCACTATCTGCTTTGACAGAAAGTAGCTCACGCTGGTCACCTGGTCCTCACTTCCCATAAAATACCCGTCCGAACGCAGCTGATACTCATCGAGGGGCAGATTGATGGCCGACCATAAGTAGCTCCTGCGGCAGCCTATGGAAATCTTTTCGGAAAATCGTGAAAACACATAGACAAGGAATACCTCCAGGATCAGCATTATGATCAGACTGGTGATAAGCATAGCCAGCTGACTGTGCATTTCCCCGGCCTTCAGGTTTTCAACAGCCTGATCGACAGCCACGGAAAAAAAGCTGTCCGTGAAATCGCTCGACAGCTGCGTTATGGCCAGCATAAGCATCGATACTCCCCAGAGGAGCAGGATATATAGAATAGTCCCGCAGAGATTGCCCCTGGTCACCAGACGCAGCGCGAAGGCGGCGACAGAAGGCTTTTCCTTTTCAGGTTTAAAGCCGGTTTCAGAAGGACTCATCAGCAGGTATCGTGATCCGCACGCCTGGTCGAATTCTGTGCGCTTCATAGTGACACGTCCCTGGTCCGGCAGATACAGTACAGCCTTTTTGCTGTTGATCTTTGAAAGCACCGAGTATTTGCCGTCCACACTCACAATACAGGGCAGGTCAGCCGATAAGAGCCCCTCCGCCCCGTCTTCTCTGAATTTGCATTGAAAGCCAAGCGCGTCCGCTCCATCGCGGATCTGTTCCATCGTACAGCCTTCCTGCGTCACGCCGCACACTTGGGCAGCCTGGAACAGTGAAATATATTTTTCATAATAATCCGCCAGCATGGCCAGGCAGGCTGACCCGTATTCCGACTCCTGCTGTGCGTTACGGTAGCGAATTTTTTTCCGCATCTCTAAGAACGTCCCTTTCTTCCGTGTAAGCGCTGACTGGTAAAGGCGCACTGTTTATTGTCCTCTTTCCGTCTATAATTCTCCAAAAGAAAACAAATTGTGTTATACTTGTTCCCGTAGTCCGCTTCGATATGAGCGTATGAATAAGCTGCACATCGCTTATACATCGCTTCGCCCGCCCCACGCTCCCGCTTCGCCTGAGTACTGTCGGCATGACCGTATGCGTCCCAGAACGAACGAGCGGCCTTCCTGCGTCAGATGCCAGGACTCCGGATTGGTAATGCCAGCCTCGCGCAGCTGCGTCTCCAGTTCCGGCAAAAGGCCGAACACCAGCGTGTTGACCGCGGGCATGTTCTCCGCTTCTTCCCCGGGATGATCCCGGAAGCGGTTCAGGGTTAACCCGATCTCCGCGGCAAGATCGCCGGCGGCAAAAATCCTCCGTTCCTCAGCGGTCGTCCCCCGGGACAGGGAAAGGAAACATTGTGTCTTTGCCCTGTGGAGAGCCAGCGCCTGTTCAAAATAGCCCGGAATATGTCTCGTGGACATGCTCTCGGCGCTGCGCTGAACATACTCCAGCATGAGATGCTCTGATGTCACAATTTGTCCGCATCCCTTCAGGAAGCTGTAATTGAACAGCCGGTCCTCTCCAAAGGACACGCCTTCTTCAAAACGGAGGCCCAGCCGCTCTATGATGCTTCTGCGGTAAAATTTATTGCAGTTCGAGTAGATGAGGAGCTGCCGTATGCGGATATAGGTGTCGGCAAAGGCCGCTGCGTCGGCATAGACATTGTCGCGGACTGTCCAGGTTTCTCTCCCGCCGGAGAGCAGAATCCGCTCTATGCCGAAGATACAGAGATCTGCCTCCCGCTCCAGCATGGGAAGGCTTTTTTCCAAAAAGCCCTGCTGAAGGCGGTCGTCGCAGTCAATAAAAGTTACATAAGATCCTCTGGCAGCTGAAAGACCGGCATTTCTGGCACCGGACGCGCCCCGATGCGCCCGCAGCAGCACGTGCAGGTTTTCCCACATGCCTGAGTAACCGGCAAGAAGCTCTGCCGTACCATCGTAGGAACCGTCATCTACAGCAATCACTTCACAGTCTTCGGGAAGCTGGCTGAGCACCGACATCAGACACTCTTTCAGATATGCTTTACAGTTGTAGGTCGGTATAATCACTGACAGCCGGGCATTCCCGGTTCCGGCATCTCTCTTCATTTCCACAGAAACCGCCTCCTGTTGCGGCCACTTAAAAGCCATGGTGTTATTTAAAGGCCAAAAGGCGGCTGAATGCGGCGCGCGCCTTTTGATATATACAGCCTGTTACTCCCGCAGTATGCTTTTGGTATTTGGCTTTTTTCTTCTGGCATTCTTCTTTGAATATTTGTGAGTATCCATGCATGCAGCATGCGCAGCAGGGAATCTGTCTGCCTTTTGTCATTATATCATCGGCAAAATGTCTGTTCAATGCAGGACCGCCCGCCGTGCACTCCCCAGGGGTTCTGCGTTGTGTATTCAAATGACATTATGTTCTCCGTGAAAACCGGATACTATGCAAAAACTATTGCCGCGGACAGCAATGTGATTTACTGCGTGACAGAGCATGCCGGCAGCCTCACCCGGAACCCGACCGCCGATGTGTTCTGCCGCCGCAAAGAAGTCGAGTGCAGATGTCAGCTTTTTCTCATGGAGAGACTGACAGATGAAAACCTGAAGGCGTGCGGAAAGACCCGGTTTCCCAACGCCGCGATCGACGCCCTGCGGGATGGCCATGGTCCCGGGACTCTCATCCGTCTCGCAGGAATATTTGCAAAATACGGACTGCTGTGGCGGTTCTGAGGTTATGGGGCTTCCGTAACAGGCTTTGAGGTTATGGTCTTCCGTGACAGGTTTCAATGTTAGGGGCCTTCCGTGAAAGGCTGTAAGGTTAGGGGCCTTCCGTGAAAGACCTTAAGATTATGACGTATCATGACAAAACAAGGAAATAAGGAATCTGGTACATGAAGCTTAATAAAAACCCTGTGCGGGCAATGCGTAAATTGAAAGCGGATATCCGCTCCTTTCAGAACGTAAGGAAGGCAGCAAAAATAGCCATGCCCGAAAAATGGGATGGCAGGAAAAAGAATATTCTGGTGATGGTGAATTCTCTGTCCAGAGGCGGCGCCCAGAGGGTGGCCTGCCGTCTGGCATCAGGTCTGACGGCTCAATACAATGTGGCTCTTCTGTACGGAAGCAATGCCCGCTACTGTTATCCACTGGATCCAAATGTGGAAATATTGACTATCCCCGCATTGAATTTTGATCCGGGCGAAATAGTCAGCCGCCTGATGGTCCGGACTATCAAAAAAAATCTGCAGATCGACCTGGCTATTTCACTTATGCTCAGGATGAACCAGCTGAATGTACTTTCAAAAGGAAAGGAAAGGGTGATCGTCTCGGAGCGCAATAATCCCGTTCTTGCCCATCCCGAAACCTTTGGGGAGACAAAGAAAATCTATGCGCGCGCCGATCACGTCGTCTTTCAGACCAGGGAAGTACAGTCCCTGTACGACAGTAAAACGCAGGCGCACAGCACAGTTCTTCCCAACCCGGTTTCCGTAAGTGTTGAAGCCGCGGCTGTTCCCTCCAAAAAAATTGTAAATGCAGCCCGCCTTCATAAAAATAAAAATCAGGAAATGCTGATCCGCGCTTTTGCCGGCTTTTCACAGCGGCATCCCGAGTATACACTGGAATTTTACGGAGACGGATCGATGCGTGAAACTCTCCGGGATCTTGCGCTCTGTCTGGGCATAAAAGACAAAGTAATCTTTCACGGAAATGTGAATGATATCCACGAGCAGATTGCAGATGCAGCCTGCTTTGTTCTCTCAAGCAATGTGGAGGGCATGCCCAATGCTCTGCTGGAGGCCATGATGATGGGGCTGCCCTGTATCTCTACGGACTGTACCGGAGCCAAAGAAGTGATCAGGGACGGATGGAACGGCCTTCTGGTCAAAGTGGGAGATGAAGCGGGGCTTCGGGACGCCCTGGAAAAAATGACAGCCAGTCCGGAGTTTGCGGGAATGTGCGGAAAAAACGCAAAAATCACTGCGCAGGATTTCCGCCTGGAAACGGTGATTGAGCAGTGGATCCGTCTTTTCGAGAAAGAAATGTCAGCCGGTCAGTCTATAGCGAAAAAACAGTGATGTACCCGCATTCGTGAATCTGATCCGCGGTGCCTCCATGGTACTGACCGATTCCTTTCACGGGACAATGCTGTCGCTCATACATGAAAAGGAATTTTTTGTCTTTCATCGCATGAGAAAGAATACACCCTACCAGAGAAATGCCCGCATTGATGATCTTTTAAGGCACATGGGATTGACCGGCCGCCTGGTGACAGGCAATAATATCCCGCAGAAAAAAATAGATTATTCCGTATTCACACCAGTAATGGAACAATTCCGCGCGGAATCAGTTTCTTTTCTCAGGCAGTCCCTGGAAGGTTTGTAAATGAATGTAGATCGAGACCTTAAGTCAGCGAAAAATCCAGTCCTTATATTGATATTAATGCAGATTGATACTTTAAATTTATGAAGGCTAAAACTATGTACTGGACAGATATACAGTGGAAGCCGGGACTCTTAACACCTCTTTCCTATGACGGGCATCTGCGGACTCTGCTGAAAAGATCATTAAAACAAAGAGAGGATCGAAGAGAACAGATTCTGGAAAAAGGCTCACAGCTTCGGATCATGAGCACGGGCAGGGCGGGAAAGGTATCTGACTGCGGTTACGACCAGTTCAGATGTATTTACACTGCTCTCCCCTCGGACACGGACTTTCTATTTGAAGCGGATGTCAGGGTCGCCGGCTTCCTTCGTGAACCCGGCCCGACTAACCGCGAGGCCTTCGGGATCTTTATCAGGGACACCATGGATAGAGACCCGCTCACAGGGTTGTTTTATTCCAATATGGCAGCTGTGGGCGGTTATTACGGCCGCTATAATTTTTACGGCAGAGAAGGCCTGCGCGCAGAGGATAACAGCTGTGTGCGTAATTTTACTATGTACCGCAAGATTGACGATCCCGGCGGCGGGACACTGGATTCTATGCACTATGCGGTTCCTTCCTCAGATCCGGAAGTGTTTCACCTTGCCCTCATGCGAAGCGGGGATACCGTTTTTGCAAAAATGGAAGCTCCTGACGGCAGCAATCTCCTTGATCCGGATAAAAACGGAGGCATTGAAGAGCTGGCCGGAGAGGGGAATGTGCACTGCGGGGAGCGGCCATCTGTCAGGCTGCCGGAAGCCTTCCGCTGCAGGGATCCAAAATATCTTTATATCGGCTTCCTTACAACCGATGCGGAGATGTGTATAGATAAGGAGTCGGTACGGATTCAGCTCCTTTCCGGGGAAGGAAGAAAACCGGAGACGCATCCCGCCCGTGAAGGAAGTTCCTGCCGGCTGTCAGAGAAAAAAAATCATGAAGCAGATGCCGGCAAAATGGATGCAGACCCGGGAAAGGACAGGGACACCCTGCCGCAGTCCGGCTGCAGGGGTGACGGCAGCGTTCCCTGCTGCCCGCCGGACGACACTGCCTATACCTGCGTCCTTCGCGTGTCCGCGGACGGATCCCCGTCGGGAGACGGCAGTCCGGACAGGCCTTATGACTTGCAGACAGCAGTGCAGTGCTGCCCTCCCGGAGGGCTGGTGCGCCTTAAAGCAGGGAAATATCTGCCGGAGCAGCCAGTCATCATCCGCAAAGAGGATTCGGGTGACGGCCGGAAGAGAAAATATCTGTCAGGTCCCTCTTCGCCGGATGAAAAGGCGGTCCTGGATTTCGGAGGTTCCTGCCATGACCTGCGGATCTGCGGTGATTACTGGACCATAGAAAATATCTGTGTCTCAAGGGGATACGGGATACGGATCGAAGGCAGCCACAACTGCCTGAACCGCTGCGTCTCCTGTCATAATCTGGAGACAGGAATTCTGATCAGACACCCTGACAATTTTTCCGCCAGAAAAGACTGGCCGCGCGAAAATACGGTTGATAACTGCATTTCTTTTGACAACAGAGATCCATCCGAGTGCAATGCGGACGGTTTTGCCTGCAAAGTAGCTGCGGGGACAGGAAATATTTTCAGAAACTGTCTATCCTTTTTGAATTCCGACGATGGATTTGACCTGTTTTCGAAAAACAGGAAGACAGGGCGTGTGCGGATCGAGAACTGTCAGAGCTTTCTGAACGGCTTTAAAAGAGACCGGAACGGCGGACTGGTTCCGACCGCCGGCAACGGAACCGGCTTTAAGCTGGGAGGAAGCGGCCTGTATATAGAACATACCGCCGTTGCCTGCCTGGCGGAGGGCAACAGAAGGGATGGAATCAGAAACAACTCCAATCCATATTTCAGGGTGGAAAGGTGCACATCGAAAAACAACGGGAATAGTAATATTTTATACAGTATTTATTACTGTACGGGAGCGAAAAAGTACAAAAAGATTATCGGCTGCATCACGGGGTATGATCCGGATTACGACCCGCAGGCTCTGCTGAAAAAACTTCTTGAGCGCTGCCGCATTTAGTGTTGCATGAACAATCTGTCGATGGGATTTACATGTGACATCACACGGAATTAACATGCTTGTGGCCATGATCTTGCGTTCACAAACATGCAGTCGGGCGAAACCCCGGTTCCTTCGTCAGGCGGAACAAAGAAAAGGAAACAGATGGCTGATTTACATAAAGATTCTTATATAAAGGATTATCATGTTCATGTTGAAGGCGGCACTAATATCCTGACCCTCAATCTGCGGGAACTGTGGCGCTACAGGGACCTGATACTCCTCTTTACCAAAAGAACGCTGACCCTGATGTACAAGCAGACGATACTGGGGCCCCTGTGGCTGATCCTCAATCCGCTTTTTACCAGCGTTGTCTATGCCGCAGTATTCAGGGGAATAGCCGGTATCAGTACCGAGGGCTCTCCTGCCCTGCTGTTCTACCTGACCAGCCATTCTCTGTGGAATCTGTTTGCCACCAGCCTGAAGAGAAACTCCTCGACATTTGTGTCCAACGCCAACATCTTCGGGAAAGTATACTTTCCCAGGCTGACCATTTCCATTTCCTCCATGCTCACTTCACTGGTGGAATTTCTCGTGGAGTTCGCGATGATCTTTGTCATGCTGCTCTGGTATCTTGGCAAAGGCCAGGTTTCGCCGCGGTGGGATCTGATGTGGCTTCTGCCCGTGGTTCTGCTGCAGACGGGACTCATCGGACTGGGACTGGGCGTATTGGTTTCCAGCCTGACGACCAAGTACAGGGACCTGACATTTGTCGTGGATTTCGGAGTCTCTCTCTGGATGTACGCGACACCTGTGGTATATCCGTTCTCCCAGTTACAGAATGTAAATCTTATGTACAGGGTCATGCTGCTCAATCCCATGACTGTGCCCATGGAGCTCTTTCGCCTGATCATCCTTGGCCGGGGGACGATCGCCCCCCTGTCGGTCCTTTTCTCCGCAGTATTTACCCTGGCAGCCCTTCTGGGCGGCATGCTTGCCTTTAACCGGGTGGAGAGAAGCTTTATTGATACTATATGAACCTCTGCCCCTCCATGGTACAGACACCGCTTCGTGCGTTCCGCGTTTCCGCATTGAATTAATCAGACATTGGAAAAAATGAAAAAAGCAGAGACAGGGGATCGTCGGCTGATGATCCTGATGAAAAATATATCAAAAGAATACCGTCTGGGAGAGATCGGGTACGGCACGCTGAACCGGGATCTCCAGAGCTGGTGGGCCCGTGTACGTCATAAACCGGACCCGAATGCCAGACTCGGCAAAGAGAAAAGGCTGGACGGAGATAGGCTGCTGGCGCTTGACGAGATCAATCTGTCCGTGTACCAGGGTGAGTGTGTCGGTATCATCGGAGGGAACGGCGCAGGCAAGAGCACTCTTCTCAAGCTGATCTCCCGGGTCGCCGCTCCGACATCGGGATCTATGGATCTGTACGGCCGTGTGACTTCCATGCTGGAAGTGGGAACCGGCTTTCACGGGGAGATGACCGGCAGGGAAAATATTTACCTGAACGGAACGATTCTGGGCATGAGCCGTTCCGAGATCGACGACAAGCTGGAGGCCATTATCGACTTCTCCGAGGTACGGGATTTTATCGACACACCTGTGAAGCGCTATTCCAGCGGCATGTATGTCAAACTGGCCTTTTCCGTCGCCTCCCACCTGACAAGCGAAATCGTGATCATGGACGAGGTGCTGGCAGTGGGCGATGCCGCCTTCCAGAAAAAGTGCATTGAAAAAATGCGCAGTGCCGCAGAGGATGAGAACAGGACTGTCCTGTATGTAAGCCATAATATGGATACTGTCCGCAGGCTCTGCGACAGATGCATCGTCCTGTCGGCCGGCAGGATCGTTTATGACGGGGAAACGGAGGAGGCGATCCGATATTATAATTCCAGCCTTTTATCCGCCAATGAAACAGCTGGCAGGCTCAGCGATATCGTGAGGAGAGGGAGAGATCTCAGCGGGATCTGCAAGATTGAAGCATTGGAGATTGTCAGCGCGACGGTTTCCGGGGAAGAGCCTGTGCGTTTTAATATGCGTCTTCATTCCCGGGAAGATCTCAGCAATGTCTTTCTGAGACTGGTCCTCAGCAACAACTACGGTCAGATCCTGGGCATGACAGCCACATCCCCTTTTGAAATCAAAAAAGGAGATGCCTTTTGCAGCTTCTCCTTTCCTGTAAGTGAACTTGCCCCCGGGGGATATACCTGTGACTTCGCGGTGCTCTCCTTTGACGGAAGCCTTCAGGTCCGCCATGATTTTCTTTCCAAGGTAATGAGTTTTGAGGTGGCAGAGACACAGCGCTTCTTCGGATCAAACTGGAGGATCCGCAACTGGGGCAGCATTAAGCTTTCCCCGATTGATGTATCGCGGATTGAGCCGGCCGCCCTTCATGAGGAAAAATCTGTATGGGTCAGTCCAGGGCAGAGCGGTCCCACATACCCAGATGATTCGCCCGGAGCATGAGCTCAAAATGAATGATCCCGATCCTGATGCCCGTTCCGACAAAGTCCAGAATCATGCTGAGCAGGCCTGCCACGATCAGACCGTCCCCCGGGATGTTCAGCTGCGTCATGAGTACACCGGTCACCACCAGCATTCCTCCCGATACAGGCGGGATCGTCATACTGAAGATTGAACACATGATCCAGCATGTTACGAGCCAGCCGATATTGACCGACATCCCGTAATATTCCGCAAGATAATAGATAATGGCCGCGAATATAGTGCCGTGCGTTGTGGCCGCAAACAGACTGAGGATAGAAGTCGCGAACCTGCTGAGTTTTTCCGCGATACCCAGCTCCTTCTCATTGATGTCCATAATTGCCGCGAACGCGGCCGAGCTGGAGCTGGTTGTAAACCCGATAATCATCGATGACTTCATTTTGCCCAGGGCCCTGACCGGATTGATATGCAGCCTGAAAGCGGTGAATGCCATTTTCCCGGCCATCATCAGCACTGCCATCAGCAGATAAACGACCAGCGGCTTCCACAGCCGGAAAAAGATTCCAATCCCGTTCTCCCACAACATTTTTGTGAGGGAAGCAAAAATGTAAAGAGGAAGGAATCTGCACACCCCCTGCACCAGAAAACTGACCAGGAGATTCATCTGCTCCAGCATCTCCCTCACCGCTCCGATCTGTTCTCCAAGTATCAGAAGTCCGCAGCCCGTCAGTATAGACAGGAAAACGATCTGCATCATATTCCCTTCCTGAAATGGCGATATGGGGTTGGATGGAAAAATGGAGAACAAAAGCTCTACAATATCATCAGCCTGTGAACCTCCTTCCACCACAGCTCCTGTCCCGAAGTGGAAAAAGGGAATCATCAGCAGCATGCAGAGTCCTGTACCCACGATCGTGTTCCGGATCACACATAAGAGGACGTTTTTCCCCATTTTACTAAAATCGGAGATTGTCCCGATCGAGCAGATGCCCGTCACCACAGAGAGGAAAACCAGCAGGCCGATAAAGGTATTGAGCATCCCCATGAAGGCGCCCGAAACCGGAGCAAACACGAAGTCGGAAAGGATTCCCGTCACTGCCGCCGGAATGGCTGCCCCTGCCAGGCCCAGAACAATGGCCAGAATCGCGGCAAGTCCCAGCCGGGCTTCCGTTCCCACTGTACGTGCCGGGCCGTAAAGACAGATCTCATTTACTTCATTCCGATACGACCACATGGGTGCCAGGCCCAGATTGCCCAGCATCCTGTTCCCCCATTCACTTCCCGGATCCACTTTCGTCGGGTCAAAACTCTCCCCCTGATACCTCAGTTTAAAATAGGGCTTTCCGAAACGCTTCCCGATGATCAGCGTCCCCTCTTTACTGCCATTATACCGCTCGCTGATCCTGATCAGCATCTCTTCCATCGTCAGCCTCAGCCTGATGATGTTTTTATTGGTTAATCCGTTTTTCCGGAGCCATTTCTCCATCAGGGCGGAAATCGAATCCACTCCCGCACTGTCCAGCAAAAATACCTTTTTCATACATTTCCCCCGGGGTCTGGCCCCCTTTCACCAAAACATTAAAAATATATCAGATGATACAGCGGGCTCCGCCCCGCTGTTTTTGCATACTTGTGGCCATGGGCGCGTGCCTACAAACATGTATGATTAAACTACGCGCTGCTCCGCTCTTGCGAGCTCTCGCATCGCTCCACACATTCGCACCCCGCCCCGCAGCGGCCGCTCTGGCGGCCTTGCGTTGCTCTGATGGACTGCGAAGCAGTACATTGCTCATAGGGTGGGCGCTCTCAAATGCCCGCAGGACGGGATATGCAGGC